>JAEUHD010000340.1 GCA_016793645.1 Verrucomicrobiales bacterium | reverse complement strand
CGTCACCGCGGGAAGTTCGGGACGCAGCGACAAGGTGGCGCTGGACCGGGAGACGATCCTGGCGGAGCTGAAGCGGGGCGGGGAGTTGAGTCTGGGGCAGGTGTTGAGACTACGGGTGAGGCATTTTACGGACGGGGTGGTACTGGGGTCGCGGGAGTTCGTGAACGAGGTGTTCGTGCAGCACCGGGAGAAGTTCGGTCCGCGGCGCCAGGACGGGGCGCGCCGGATCCGGGGTGTCCCGCTCCCGGACTTTCGCGTCCTGCGCGATTTGCGGGTGCGATCTTTCGGATAGTTTTCGGACACCTACCTCCGTGCAGCCCGTCCACGTCGGAAACGCGAATCCCGGGCGGGACACCCCGTTTGCATCACCAATTGAACTCAGCTTGCAATTGGAGGACCACGGCGTTTTCAGTATCCGCGTGGTAGGAGGGATTCCAGATAAACTGGACGTCAGGTTGAATCCGGGTGGTGGGGGTGAGCTGCATCACGTACCCAGCTTCGAGAACGGTCTCGGCGCGGGTGGGGCCACCGCCGGGCGGCGGTGCGGGACGGCTCCAAACCACGCCCAGTCCAAGAGCGTCGTTGGGCAGGGCTTCGATGATGCCCAGATGCTTCAGGGGTGATTGGACGACGAATCCAGTGCCAATTTGAGCGGTGGCGCTGGAGACCTCCGATCCGCCGGCGCCGAAGCGCCCGAACCAACCCACCGGGACTTTGTGACCGAGTTGTTGTTGGAGATTGAAGGCGAGTCCTCCCTGGGTGGGGCCCTCATTGCTGGCGATGAAGGGTTGGACCCGGTACACGCCGGGACCGAGCCCGAAGACGTCCTTGGGGACGTAGCCGATTTCCCCCACGGCCGACCACGTGTCCCAGGAAAAGTCCGTCCACGGCGCGCGCCCTGCGGACGTGTTTCCGGCGGAGAGCCCAGTCATGGCGTACCAATCCGGATGGGGCTGCCATTGCAGGTTGACCGCCGGATTGTACGACGCCAGGGGAAGAACCATGCTGTTGACCATCGCCGAATTCTGAAACTGGCCGCGGGCTGAGTTCGCATAGGAGTTGGCGTCCAGGTAATTCGACTGGGAGACGACGCCCGCCAGCATCACCCACTTCCCGCCCCACAGCGATTGCTGCCAGGCAAGCTCAGGGAGGCGAAATCCGTGATGGGAGGACCACACTCCGGTGGGATTGGTGAAGGTTCCCAGATTGGAACGGGGAGATTCACTTTTTGAGGCGGTGCCCAGTCCCTCCAGGGATTCCACCTGGGTGCTAATCCAGCCGGCGGACGTTCCGCCCGTCGCCGTGTAGATGTGCCACTTGGCCGAAAGGTCGAGGGTGTAGGCGCCCAGGGTGGAACTTCCTTCGGCGACATCGGACAGGTGGACGACGGTCAGGGTCTGGGCAAGGGAATACGTCAGCCCAATGGAGTACAGGTCGTATTTTGCCCGCTGGATCAGGACGTCCAATGGCGTGACATCGATCAACGGACCTGGTCGGAGCGCCGTGTTGCCGAAGCGGTCGTTCGCCGCGAGATAGGATTCCAGGGGAGGCGGGTGACTCGGAAACCATTCGAAGGTTCCCTGATCCACCGCGGTCGATTCAATTCGGCGATGGACTTCGGGCGCGGTTCGAACGCCGCGTGCCGGCATCGGGAATTGGGAACCCATTCCGCCTGGCCCGCGTGGCAGCAGGGACGCGGGGACTGTGTTGGTGGGAGTGACGACGATGCGCCCGAGGTTGTCGTATTGGAGCAGCGCGTCCGTCGCGGTCCCTTGGACGTCGGCTGCCACCGACGTTTCAGCGCAGGCGGTCATGCCTGCAATCGCCGCGAAAAAACACCCCAGTGAGGTGAAACACACGACCCTCCGATGGGTCCCGAGGATCGGGGTTTTTGAATCCCCCATTGGCAGCACAGTCACGGGGCGGGTTCCTCAGCGCCGGAATCCGCCACCGCCACCCCAGCTGCGGGAGCCACCCCACCCGCCGCCGCCGGACCGATTCCAGCTGTTGAAACGATCGGATCCGGTGGATTGCCCCCAGCTCTCGCGATCCATGCTGCTGGCGGTATCCGAGGATCGATTCCAATTGGAACTGTTCCAACCGCTGTCCGACCAGGAACTGGAGGCCGGCTTGGTGGTGGATCCCCACCCGCTGCTGCCATACTTGTTCCAGCCGCCCGACGACGTGCTGGTCGGAGCGGTGTACTTGTTCACGTTGCCGTCCTTGTCGGTGTACAGATTCCCGTTGTTCCAGGCGACCGCATTTCCGGTGTTGGAGTTCCCGACGACTCCACGGTCGTAGGAGGAGGAGGAGCCGGTGTAGGCATTGCCCGTGACTCCCTTGCTGGCGGCCCCGTACATCCCGGTGCTCGGGTTGTAACCGGCGGCCTGCCGCCCGGCGGCGTAATTGCCGGTGTAGGCATTGGCAGTGGCACCGCCCCGGGCGGCGGCGCTGGCGCCGGTATTGGGATTGTACCAGGAGCCGCTGCGTCCGGCAGCCCCCTGTCCGGTATAGGGGTTGTAGGCGGCGCCTCGATTGACCTGGCCCGAAGTGCCGGTGTACGGGTTGTAGGTCGTCGCGTGCTGAGCGCCCCAGGAGGTGCCTGTGTACGCATTGTAGCCGTAGGCTCCCGTGGCGTGCACCGCGGTTCCCCAACTCGTGTAGAAGCTCGTCGCGTTGCAGTTGATGTGGGTATAGCTATACGACGCCGAGTAGTAGGGTCCCCAGTGGGGCTCGTACCAGCAGGCGGAGTTGGCACCCGCAGCATAGCCGAACGCGAATCCGACTGCGGCACCGACGGCGATTCCGGCTCCATAGCCGTACGTCGGCGGATAGCTGACATAGGTGGTCCCGACCACCACTGGCGGATAGACGTATCCGGTGCCGTACACCACGACGCCTCCGGGGGCGACGACCGTTCCCATGTAGCCGGGGGTGTATCCGACATACACGACGGACGGCGACGATCCGTAGACATAGACGTAGGTGACGTAATGAATCGGACAGGTGGCAGGAATTGTGTAGATCACCTTGGGGACGCTCGTTGCCACGACCCACGGCCCCGTGGCCGCGGAGGAGACGAACCAGACGCCATTCTGGCACGCATAGAAGGACGTTGGGTTCACCTCGACGACAGGCGTGATGGTGTTGGTGGCGTAGGAAAGTGAGGTGCCCTGGACCGGGGCAAACGCAGGGGCGCCGACGTAGTTTACGGTCAGCGATGCCTGGTCCTTCTGGATGGTGGCGGTTTGGGGAATGGAGTTGGCAATCACCGCCTCCCGGGCCATGGGGGTGCCTGGCACCGAGGCCAGCACATTGGCTTTGGCCCCATCGGGTGGGATTTGGGAGAATTGCGCGGGCAGGGAACCGGAGGGAACGTAGGCCCAGGTGCCGTAAAGACCGGGGGATTTGAACCAACGACCGGAGATCAGGATGTAATAGTTCGCATCGTCGAGGTTGTAGAAGATCGCCTGGTCGGAGTTGGCTACGTAGAGCAGATCGGTCCCCGGCAGGGATTGGAGATTCGCGAGGCCGTTGCTTTGGAGCAGTTCGGTGGGCGCGGTGGCCACGTAAATCGTGAGGGGGGCGGCGAGGGGTGTTTTTGGGGTCGCCGGATCCGTCTGGCCAGTGGCCAGTGCCGCCTGAAGTGCGGCGGTCATGTCCGGGGTGGGGGAGGGCGTCACGATCCAGGGACCCTCCAAGGAAGGCGCGGTGTACCAGTTGGCCGCGGCGTAAAGGTAGTAGCCCTGCGTGAACTGGTTGGTGTTTTGGAGAAGGACGGACCGGGTGTTGAGGACCCTTTCAAATCCGGGATAGATCGGGCCGAAGATCGGTTGTCCATCCACCTGGACCAGGAGCGAAGGCTGGGTGGTGTAGATGATTCGCGGTGGCGTATTGTCCACGGTCACGATCCGGGCCTTGGCGGCCTCACCCGAGACGACAAACACCGACTCGAGGTGGTCCAGGGGAATGGTTTTCGCCGCGGTCGGAAGTTCCGACTGCAGGACACCCTGGAACAGCGTTTGCTTGGCCGACTCCGTTGGGAAGTTGACCTTGGTGACCTTGAAATCCTCCAGCGTCACGAGGCGGTTGACCTTGTCGATTTCCGTCCGGGCCTGGAAGAAGGCCACGCCATAGGTCTCGTTGCTGGTTCCGGCCGGTCGGGTCGCGACGGCGAAGCGTCCTTCGATCTGGTTGCTCGGCCAGCGGGTGATCTGGGGTTGGTAGGCGATGAACTCGTATCCTTGTCCGGAGAAGAAGCGGGGCCAGTTGAGGGACAGGGGGTCCAGGGGTTGTGGTGTGGCAGGCGCCTGGGCGTTGGCGGGGACCGTGATCGAAGCGATGGCCACGCCGAGAAGGGCGAGACCCAGGCGGATTCCGCGGGCGAATCGGATGGGGATGTTCATGACAGGCGTCCTATGGGATTCGGAGGTTCAGGGCGTGAAGCGGATCGCGACGCCGATGATGACGCGTCCCGTGTCGGGCACAATACTGGCGCCGCCCCAGAAGGGTCCCCCGAGCACGGTGGCGCCGGTGACCATGGTGCGGTCCACGACGATCACCACGGCATTGGCTCCCATCGCAGCGCCGGCCGTCCGAAGTTTCTGTTCAATGGCCTGCACGGTGGGATTGCCCTGGGGTTCCGCCGAGATCTCGCCGATTTTCACGTTGGGGACCTGGGGGATCTGGCGGAGGATCTGCACCGTGGCGGGGTCCGTGGGCGGATATTGGGGCAGTCCGAGATACTGTTTGGACTGGATTGAAACCGTGTTGCAACCGGTCGCGAGGATCGCGAGGGCCCCGGCGGCGAGCGAGGTCCAGCGTCGGATGGGGGCGTTCATAGGCGGGAGGGACGACCGGACGGGTCAGAGCTTCCAGTTCAAGTTCAGGGTGAAGAAGGAGAAATTCGCCCCGTTGTAGGAGCCGGCCACCCGACCGCGAAGGCTGGCGTCGCTGCCCTGGTCCACCGACATATCGCCCGCCCACAGGAATTCATACGCGGCGCCGAGGGAGAGGTTCCGGGTCGCCTGCCATTGAATGCCGGTACCAAATCGCCACGCGATGCCCAGGGGAAGCACGACAGAGCGGTCGGCGTCGGAGACGGGAGAGCTGTCGTACGCGACACCCCCGGTGAGCTGCCATTTGGGGGCGAGTTGGTATTGGGCGCCCACCGCGCCATGGAAGGTGTTTTGGTAATAGAGCTCCGTAGTCAGGTCCTTGGGATCCGCCGAATTCACCCCGACCTCCACCTGGCCGAAAGCCGCCCAATTCTGCCAGCCGAAGTCGGCCATCAGCGCCAGCTTTTCGTTCAACTGGTGGTACACGCTCAGCATCACCGACTGGGGCACGGTCACTCCGAGGTCGAGGGAGGACGGGTTCGCCAGGACTTGGGACAGGACGGGGCCCAGGTTCGAAAACTGGGGCGTCGCCTCAAAGTCCAGTTGGACAGGCGAAAGATAGTTCACTCCCACGCGGGTCTGCTCGCTGGCCTTGATCAGGATGCCGGCATCGGCTCCGAAACCCCAGGTCCGGTCGGTGACGGACAGTTTTCCGTCGCCCGTCCGCGGGTCGATGTTGTTGACGGCCACGTCGGTGTCCAGATAGCCGTACATCGCGTTGAGTCCGGCGCCGAGGGCGAGCCAGTCGTTCACCTGATAGCTCACGGTGGGCAGGAGGCTGACCCCGATCAGCGAGCTCTTTTGGACGTAGTAGCGTCCGACCCACGCGGGATCATAATTTTCCGCCAGCCCGAAATAGGAAAGGGTGCCAAAGCCAATCTTCCATTTCTCGCCGAGGGGTTGGACGTAGAAGAAGCTCATTCCCGGGAGCGCCCCGATGGCGTTCCCGCCGCCGTCCGTCCCCAGCCGAGCTGAGGTGTCGCTGTTCGGAGTAAAGGAAACGTCGCCGTAGGTGAGCTGGAGCCCGCCCTGGAGGGTGGCGCTGTCGAGAAGGCTCATCCCGGCGGGATTCTTGAAGACCGTGGACGCGTCCTGGGCCCGGGCGGCCCAACCGGCGGAAGCGAGGCCCACATCCGGTGTGGCGATCTCATACAACTGGAGTCCGCTGGCCATAGCGGAGGTTCCAACGAGGCTGGTTCCGAGGAGGGTGAGGCGGGGGAGTCTGAGTTTCATGCGATCAATATGGAGCGAACGGGGCGAGGCTAGAGAAGGTCGTTGGGGAAGCCATTAAACTTTGGTTCAGGATGGGCCATCCGAAATGGCTCCGGGGCCGGCGGGCGGAAGGTCTTCCGCGGGCGGCGCCGACGCGTGCAAGGAGACCAGACGCGACACCAGGACGGCGAGGTACAGCGTCCCGGTCATGGATTCCATCATGGCCAGCATGCGGGCGACGGGAGCGACCGGACCGATGTCCCCATATCCGACCGTCGTGAGGGTGACGAAGCTGAAGTAAAGCGCCTCAAAGCCCTGAAGTCTGCCGGCGGTGGCGGATACGTTGGAGAACGCGCCGGGCACCATCCGGGCGACGAGGCCGTAGGCCGCCGTCCAGAGCAGGCCCATCAGGAGGTAGATGGAGATTCCGGCGGACAGGACTTCCGAGGTCACGCGGGGCGCCTGGCGGATGAAGTACAGCAGGCGGCCGATGACGAAGCCGAGGAACAGGAGGAAGACTGCAATGAAGACCAGATACAGGGTCCCTTCCTTGCGATGCAACTGGAACCAGTATCCGAAGAAAATCGGCGCAGTCAGGACAGCCGTCGCGATCAAGGAACGACGCCCACCACCCACGGCGGGGACCGCGGCGGCGATCACGACGGTGGCGAGGAGGGATTCCAGATGTCTCCCGCCGGGAGAGGAGTCGATGAACGGGGCCGCGACCAGGAGAGCCAGGACCACGGCGAGGAACAATGCAATCGGATGACGGCGGTAGATGGGTTGGTGGGGGGCGGGCATGCGGCGGCGGGCGGGAAGGGTTTTGGGAGGGGACGATGATTCGCGGGAGATGAAGCTCAATCAGAATCTGTTCTCCATGGCGTCCGGAGCCTTGGGGGCGCTGGAAGGCAGGTTGGTCGAGCTTCGAACCTGCAGGGCATCATAGATCGGGGCACAGCGGAGCAGGCTGGGAACCAGCATGGCGGTGAATCCCGCCGCCAGCATGGGCAGGAGGAGGGTGACGTTGCCGGTGAGTTCCGTGGTGAGAATCAACCCGGTGGCCGGCGTTCGAACCACTGCCATGAAGAGCGCCGCCATTCCCACCAGGGCGAACGCCGTCTGCGGATCCGCAAGGTCGCTGTCCCAGGGTTGGCAGACCCGGGCAAAGAGAAGCCCCACCAGGGCCCCGATGGCCAGCAGCGGCGCAAAGAGGCCTCCGGGGGTTCCGGCACCGTAGCAGACGATGCTCAATCCGAATCGGACGATCAGGAGAATGGGCAGGGCGTGCCAGACGGACCCGGCGGTCAGGGCGCGCTGGGAGAGCACGTCGCCGCCACCGATCCAGTCCGGATGGATCCAGCCCACCGAGGCCACCATGATTCCCACGGCGGCGGCCCGCAGTTCCACGGGAACCGCGGTCAAATTCATCGCATACCTGAGGGTGGTCAGCAGCAGGCGTTGGTAAATGACGCCGACGAGACCGCAGATGACGCCGAGGGCGAGAAACCAGGCGCCCGGACCGGATCCTGCAAACGGGATGGGCGCGACGGTGAAGTCGGGGTGCTGTCCGAGAAAGGGTCGGCAGACGGCGATGGCGCCGCCGGACGCTCCGAGCGCGGCCAGTGCGATGCGTGGGTCGTAGCGGCGGACGATCTCCTCGAGGACGAAAACCGCGCCCGCAATGGGGGCATTGAAGGCGGTGGCGAGTCCGGCGCCCGCACCGGCCGCCAGCAGGGCCAGCCGGTCGGAGGCGTTCAACGCCGAGCGGGATCCCAGAAGGGTGCCCAGCGTGGCGCCCATCTGGACGCTCGGACCCTCGCGGCCCAGGGCGAATCCGCCGCCGATGGCGAGGATGCCCCCAAAGAATTTCACCGGCAGGATGGACGCGCCGGCCGGCGCATTCCCGCCCGAGACAGCCGCTTCGACCTGGGGAATCCCGCTTCCCGCGGCGTTGGGTGCAAATCTTCGGACCAGCCATGCCGCGATGGCCGCCGCCGCTGCGATGGTCGCCGTGGTGGCCAGCATGGGCCCCATAGCCCGGGATCCGGGGGATGCCATCCAGGACGTTCGAAGTGAATCTGCGGCGGCCAGCGCCAGCCGAAAGGCGGTGGCCACGGCGCCCGTGAATGCGCCCACGACCACCGAGAGGAGCGCGAGTCGCAACAGGGAGCGCGGGCATCCGTCCTGGATGCCGTGGTCCGGACGGAGAAGGGGAGTCGGCGACTGGGGTTCCATGGTGATGCGAACCGGCGTCAGGTCGCGGGTTTCGGAGCGGCCGGGGGCGGTGGAGTCGGCCAGATCTTGGACATGGCCCATGAGACGGCGACTCCCACCAGGCATCCCAGCATCACTTCGCCGACCCGTCGCAATCCAGTCTCGAGGGCGGTCACCCTGGACTGGTGGTCCCAGGCGGAGGCGATGACGATCGCCGCGGTGATGGGAGCCTGGCGCCACATGACCTGCACGCGGACGACGTAGGTGGACAACAGGACCGTCACCGCCAGTGCCAGCGGAAGCTTCCATTGTCCGGAACCGCCCATGCTCAGGAAGAGCAGTCCCGTGGCGCAGCCGAGCGCCGCGTTGATCATGCGCCCGCGAAACGTCTTGATCGCCTGTTGAACGAGGGGATCGCTCGCCGCCACCATGGAGCTGATGGCCCAGATCGGATTCAAATCAGCCGCCTTCCGGAGGATCAGCCAAAGCAATGAGGTGGCGATGAACACGTTCACCGCGAAGTGAATGCCCAGCAGATCTCCCCGGATGAAGCGGTCGAGGAGTTTCATGGTTCGCGCCGTGCGGGGACGTTTCCGGAGGCCGGCAGGGTGGGATCCGAGGGCGATTCGTGGTGGTGGACCTTGACCCGTTGAAGGCGCTGCATCTGCTGGTCCTGGAATTCCTGGGCGAGGGTCATCAGCACGCCCGTGGACCAGGCAAATCCGAGCAGGCCGGCGGTGGCGATCATGCCCTCCAACAGGCGCCAGTTCTGCGGCAGGTTCAGGCTGCTGCCGACGGTGGTGTATTCGAGGAAGGCGAAGTACCCCGCGGTGCTGTAGTTGGGGAAGCAATGCTTCCATTGGAAGAATGCCGCCCAGATCATGACTTCGAGAATGTGGACCAGGGTGATGATCCAGCTGGTCAGAATCAGAATCCCCATGCCCGCCACAAATCGTGTTGAATGTCCGAAGCGGGCCTTCAGGGAGGCGCTGGTCCGCAGGGTGAGGATCATCCCAAAGCCATGGATAAGGAGCGTGACCGCGACCAGCGCAATGCCCCAGAGAATCTCCTCCGAGGAGGTGATGTACGTCGGCAGATTCGTCATGATCCTGTCACGGCCTATTCGTGCGCGCTGGGTGGATTGCCCTGAAGTCGATAGACTGCACCGGTCTTTGTGGTTTCGAGGGCCAGCCATTCCTGGGCGGCATACTGGAGGTTGACGAAGAACTGTTCGCAGCGGCGGCGTGCGGCGAGGTGAAGTTCGTCAGCGCTCTTGAAGCGGCACTGGTAGGCAAACTCGCCCACGAGCTGCTTCTGGTCCCCGCGGGTCCGCCACACCGCGACATTGGCCTTGGCGGTGATTCCCTTTCCGAAGTCGAGCATCCCGATGTCCTTGAGGACCTCCTCCACCGCGGTGTGGTTGACGAGCGCGACCTTGTCCGTGAGCGGAAGCTTCAGCCGCTGAAGCGGGGGCATGATGCGGACGAGGGCGGCCATGGAGTTGCGGTTGGGCTCGTGTACCGCACTCAGCGGGAACTGGACATTGTGGGAGTACAGGAGGCGGAACCCGCCGACCTGATCCTTCAGGGGAAGGGCCTCGGCCTTGAACTTGATGCGATAGTCCCCGAAAATCCTGGGCCGGACGTCCACCTCCGCGGCGGTCTTGAAGTCCGGATGCCGGAACTTGAAGACAATCTCCGGATCGCTGACGGCGAAGCCATTTTCATAGACCACCCGCCGGCGGAGAATGAAGGCGTTGTTGTACAGTTGGAAATCGGCGGTATCGAGGAAGAGCACTTCCCGGATCTGGGGACGGACATTCTTGAATCCCTTGCGGCTGAACCCGACGTCGGACCGTTCAGCCGTCTGTTTCACGATCCGGGCAAAGTCGTCGAAGTTCTGTTCCGACGTGAAGCGGTCACCCTTGAGGATCAGCTTGCACTCCAGATACTGGATCCGATCCAGCGGATGCCCATCGCCGTAGCGTTGGTGCCGCTTGGGAGATTTCCCGGAGTTGGTTTCCGCGGTCGTTTTGCGGGAACGAGTGCCTTTGTGCTTCATGGGCGGGAGCCGGTGGAGGGCCGGGGATCCGGACCTGGTTAGAGAGTAAGATTGAATTCGAGCTGGAACACGATGTTTCGCTGGGCATTGGGCGCCGTGGCCGGATTCCAGAGCACCTGCAGGTCGGGTTCCAGTGTGACCAACGGCGTCAATTGGAGCACGTAAACTCCCTCGATGCCGTATTCATTGTTGTTGGAGACGTTGTTGCCGGCATTGGAAGGCCGGCTCCAGACGAATCCCATTCCGAGCGAATCGTTGACCCGGCCAGGGCACAGACCCGCCCACTGCAGCGGTGCCTGAAGGAGAAATCCTGTGGCGACCTCGGCCGAGGCGCCGTTGACGGTGACGGCGGTTCCTCCCACACCGAATCGCCCGAACCACCCGAAGGGGGACTGTTTACCGAGGCGCTGTTGCAGGTTGATCCCCACTCCCGCCTGGGTGACGCCGCCCACGGTGGCGACGAAGGGTTGGAGCCGGTAGACACCCGCGCCCAGTCCCAGCACGTCCCCCGGTGTCCACCCCAGTTCCAGCAGGTAGGACACGCCGTTGAACCCGAGTTCCGTGAAGGGGGATTGTCCGGCGGTTTGCGCGTTGGCCCCGATGCCCAGCATGACGTATCCGTTGGTGCCCGGCTGGTACTGGAGGTTCATTCCGAGGTTGTTGTAGGTGATCGGGAGCACCTCGCTGTTGACGAACGCGCTGTTCAGGAACTGGCCCTGGCTGTTGTTGGCGTAAAGGTTCGAGTCGATGTAATTGCTCTGGTCGAGCTGTCCCGCCAGCACCACGAGGTCCCCGTTCATCAAGGACTGCTGCCAGGCCAGTTCGGAGATCCAGAGCCCCTGGGGACCAAAAACGGTGGCGTTTGGGTTGACGACCGAACCGAGATTGCCCTGCAGGGACTGGGACCGGCTGTTGGAGGAGAGGCCGCGCTGGGCATTGAACTCAGTGCTGAGCCAGGCGGCGGTGCCCCAGGAAGGATTCTCCGAGACGCCCCATTTCCCGAGATAGGTGGCTGTGTAATACTGAAGCGCATTGGCGCCGGACGTGGGACCCGACATCGATGCGATCGTGACGCTTTGGTAGAAATTGTACCGGAGCCCGACCTCGGACAGCGCCATCTTCACCGATTGCACCGCGGAACTGACCGGGGCGAGGTTGAAGAGTGCCCCGGGTTGCAGGGCTGTATTGCCGTACTCGTCCAGGTTGGCGAGATAGGCGGGGAGCACCGGCGGCGTGGACGGGAACCACTCGCGGCCGGATTTGCTGTCCGCGATCCGCTGCCGCACCGCCTCCGCCTGCGGGGCTCCCCTCGGTGGGGCGGGAATCTGGGGGCGTTGCGCCCCGTTGGATGGGCCGCCCGGGGTTGCGGCGGGATCATTCGTTGCCCCGGGGAGAATTCCGCCATGACGGTCCAATAGGAGGACCGCGTTGGAGGACGGAACCGCCGGGGCATTGGTCGCCGGAGGGCTGCTGAGGAGCAGGATTGGAGCGAGGGCGAGGAAGCCGACGGCGCAGCGAACTGCGTTCCGAATTTGTCGTCGATGAGCGACGTGATGCAGGATGGAATCCATGGCGCGGGTCACATCGGACGCAGCGCGCGATGCAGGATCTCCGGGGGAATCTGGATGAATCCGTTGAAGGGGCGGTCGAGTTCGAAAATCAGGAAGATGGAACCGGCGACCGACACCGCCGCGATCAACAGGGAGACAAGGGTGACCGCGTTGTTGGGGGCGAAAAGCCCAAAGCTCAGGAAGATGAACGCCAGCCAGGAGATCACCACGATGAGCAGGGGGCGCGAGATCGAGCTTCCCGACTGTTCATAAAGCAGCCAGCGCAACTGCCCCAGGTCGGTGACCTGCGAGGCCGCCTGCGCCCGAAGCGCCCGCTGGGTATCCGTTTTGGGAACGAGGGACTGGAGCGACTCGTACAAGGCCTTGCCGGGTCCCACCGCCGGGTCCTCCGAACTTCCCGAAGCAGCCCAAAGGCGTTCCTCCGCGGATGCGAGGGTCTTTCGAAGATGTCCACGCGACTCCGCGGCTTCCGTTCCATAGATCTCGAGAACCCGGTCCAGGAAGGCCGTCTTGGCCGCCAGTTGAATCACCTCGGCCCTCTGGGTGTCGTAGGAACCCTTGGCGGCGGCGACCAGCAACCCCAGCACGAGGGCGGTCATGGTCGAAACCAGTCCCATGGCCACCTTCACCGTGTCCTTGGCTTCCGAGGACAGATGATGGCCTGGGAGGTACTTCCGCAGGAGGACGCCAGACAGCGCGCTCCCGAACAGGATGCAAAAGACAATGGCGGAGATTCCAGTGGAGCTCATGAAAGGGAGACGCAGGGTGACAGGAAGGATCCGGGGGAAGGGTGCCGGGAAAAGTCTTGGAACCGCCTACGGGTTCGACCCCGGGCTTCGTTGGGGCGAACCTGGGGATCCGGGGGAGCCGCCTTCGGCAGCCGTTGCGGCGTAGTCCCGCAGGAGCGCCTGAAACTGCGGCGATTCCTGCAACAGCCGTCCTCCGACGTCGCGCAGGCGGTCAACGGCCTCGTTGGAGAGGAAGAAGGAGGTGGGGACGTTCAGGAAGTAGGTTCGTTCCTTGGGATCCTTGAGATTGTCAAAACTGAGGGAGATGGGGAAAAACTGCAGGGAGCCGGACTCCGCATTGGGAAGCTTCCGCTTCAACACCTCGACCGTCATTCCCATCATGGCGACCGTGTCCTTGGAATAGCGGTCCATGGTAATGCTCGGCGCCGCCACGGCGAGGGTCACGATCCCGGGAGGGGATTCCTTGCGGTCCCAGGAGTTTTCCGGGGACGACCGCGCATTGACCGACAGCAGGACAATCCGGCGGATCTTGGTGAAGTCGAGTCCCTGGCGGCTTTCGGGAATCGTCGTCATGTAGGCGAGTCCCTCCAGAAGCGGGCGCAATCCCAGATTGTCGGCCACGCCTCCGTCCACGAGGTGGAGAAAGGGGCGGTTGGTGCTGTCCCGAAGCGTGGCGAGCTCCCTGCCCCGTTCCATCAGGGACAATCCTTCGCCACCCCCGGTCGTGGCCAGCGCCCAAATGGGCGGCTCGTAACCGCAGGAACCGGCGTAGTTCTTGAGCGTGATGGGCGAAAGGACCACGGGGACCGCGGAGGACGCCGCCACCGCCCGGGAGATCGGATAGGAGGACAGGTCGGAGCACAGGTTGTCGAAGACATCCTGGGTGAACCAAAACTGAATCCCGGTGGCGACCTCCGTGGCATTCAGCATGACGAAGGGGCGGTGTCCGGTGGCCAGTGCGCCGAACGTCGCATTGTGGAACAGGATCTCGTCGTAGTAGCGGGCGGCGAGGTCCGAGCGTCCGAACCAGGGCGAACCGATCCGGGGCCAGTTCCAGGGCACGAGCGTCTTGCCCACCAGTTTTCCCTGGACGTCACGCTTGAGAAAATTGGTCTCAAAGGAGCCGAAGAAGGCGTCGCCGTACAGGGCATAGGCTGCGGCGGTCACACTTCCGCCCGAGACCGAGGAGATCACATTGATGTCCTCGATCATCCGCCGTTCCGGGACACTGCCCGGCACCACCGTCCGTCGCAGTTCCTCGAGCACCCCGTAAGCCATGGCGGCCGCGCGGGTCCCCCCTCCGGAGAACGCCACGAGGAACAGGGTTTCGCCCCGATTGACGGAGGCGGGGACGCGGCTCCGGAAGGTGTATTCCGGGATGGTGTTGGTCGCCGCGATCTTGGGTGAATTCAGCGGTGCATGGAGACAGCCTGCCGCCGACAACACGGCGAGAAGTAGGGAACCCAGTCGGAGTCGGCGGTGCATAGGGGCCTTGAGGAGGGGCGGGTTTCTGAGCGGCGCGCGGGAGGAGTGGTGCCGGATCCGGGACGCCGCGGGTGGCGTCGCATCGGAGCCCGCTCAGTTGTTCTGGTTGATGTAATCGTAGTTGTGGATCTGGATGCTCAGGCTCTTGGCGGGAACATCCACGGTTCCATACTGGAGATAATTCAGGCCACTCGTGAGGGTGCGGAACGTGCCGGTAAAGGTCACCTGGTTGCCATCACTATCGGTGGTGACCACCGTGATTTTCCGGGGTGCCCGGGTCGGGGCGTAGATCCACAGCGACAGGGTATCGCCGGGTTGGACGACGCTGCCTCCCGAGAACTGGAGGTCCCCGGTGGGGCCGGGAGCCGGCAACGGGGATGTGCTGATGAAATTGATCACCGCCCCGGCGGTGGGCAGCGTGTACTGGTCGAGCAGCACGAGAATCTTCTTCAGGTAGGAGTCCAGGTCCTCCCGTTCCCGCTCGGCGATGCGTCGGCGGAGAAATCCGCGGGGCAGCGGGGAGCCGGAATCATTGAGCAGGGTCCGCTGCACCTGGTTGTTCGGTCCATAGACACACTGGTCGATGCGGGTGTCCTTGACCGTGCCATTCTCGAGGATCTCCACGCGGCAATTCCAGGAATACTGCTGCATCAGTTGCGCGTTCTTCTGCCGCGCCGCCAGAATGCTGTTGGCCAGGCCCTCATTGGGAACCTGGGCGTGTGCGGAGGGCAGGCTGAGGGCAAGGAACCACAGGAGGGTGAGGATACGGTGGGGCTTCATGTCGAAGGCGGGGCGCCAGTTCCGGCGCACCGCCGGGATCAAGAGGCATCGAAACGGGCGAATCAAGGCGCCGCCTTTTGGTATCCCGAGTTCTCGACCGTGACCTTCAAGTTCTTGGAAGGGGCTTCGAGAACGGAAATGGAGGGATAGGTGATGCCGCCCGCGAGGGTCCCGAAGGTCGCATTCAGGGTAACCGGGGACTTCCCGGAATCGAGGGCGCTTTGGACGGCCGCGGCGGTGAGGTGGTTGTTGGCGAGATCCACGACGAGCGCGAGGCTGTCCCCCTTTTGGCGATAGTCCGCGAAGGTTACCCGGGCGTTCTGGCCGGCATCCAGGGGTTGAATCGTCATTTTGCCGGCATCCTTGGAGGCCTGGATCAGCGCAGGGGAAGGCGGGAGGTACTGATGGACGAGGGCGACCGCCTCCTTCATGAATCCGGTCAATTCCTCCCGCTTGCGTTCCGCGATGCGGCGCCGGAGCGGTCCGCGCGGTTCCTGGGGCGGAACCTCCGGGGTGAGTTCCACCTGGGTCAGCTTGCCATCGAGTCCGTAGTAGCAGCGCTCCTGTTTCCGCGACTTCTCCTCGCCGTTGACGGAAATCACGGTGGTCCGGATCCACTGGTATTGTTTCAGCGCCGTCTGGCTGGCGGTGATCTCGGATTTGAGGGCCGACAAACGCTCCGCGGGGGTGGGGGCTGTTTGCCGGGCAAGGACGGTGGTTGCCAGGG
>JAEUHD010000288.1 GCA_016793645.1 Verrucomicrobiales bacterium | reverse complement strand
TGCTCGGAGTCCGGGCGCGAAGCCTCCGCATTCCCCTGTGGGCTCTGTACGCACTTTGCGTCGGACAGGATCTCGCATCCCAGGTAACACGACGGGCGAACGTCCTGAGCCGACACAAATATGGCGAGTTCCGTGCGGAGGCGCTGACCTGCGATGCGACGCCCTTGAAGGATCGCACAGGATTCAGCTGCCCGACCGATCTGAAGTCAGGTCTGCGCCAGACGCTGGAGTGGTACCGAGCACAAGGTTGGCTTCCCTGAAGCCTCCGGATTGACGGGTCCGCACTTCGTCCAAAGAGACAGGCCGCGCAGGGCGCCAGGGGGAACTCACGGAAACAGCCACACATTGGTGCTCAGTCCGGACTCGGTGAGGGCGTCGCGGTAAACCCCCCGTAACCGACTGGAGGTTACCTGCTGCACGCTGCCGTCTGCGAGCAGCACGTTTCCGCAACTGTCATGCATCTTACGACTGAATCCAATCCGGGCTCCCGAAGCGATGATGCGACGTCCAGGGCCGAGCAGTCCGGCCTCGTTGGTCACATTGCGGTCCCCGGCGAGGATGGACTGCGGCCAAGCCTCACTGGCATTGAGACCGAGAAAATAGCTCAGGTGCCGGTTGCTGGAGAACGCCACGGACCGCCGATCCTCAGACGCCGGCCCGAAGGTGGTCGCCGGCTTCCGTTCAACATCCGCGGGACACCACAGCACCGCCGGTGTTGCCCACTCGTTGGACAAAACCAACACCTGCCTCCAGACGCTTCCGGGGTCCTCGGCCCCATCCCGGATGCCCCCCGAATGGGCCGGCAGATTCCTGGAACTATTGGTGTGCTCGGATTCAACGATCCGGAAGGCGAGTCCGACATTCTTGAGCTGCTGCAGGCACCGGATGCGTTTGGACTTGCTGGCACGCAACTGGGGGGAATTCCCAAGCCGGGGGTAGGTCATCACGAAGAAAAGGCCCAGAAGCACGACCACAACCACCAGGACCTCCACAAGGGTGAGTCCTCGATTCCTGTTTGGCCGGATCACCGTCATACCACCCAATTTAGCATCCGCAGTGCCATCCCCCGCGGCGCCCACGGGTTCCCACCCCGAGACACCGAACTGCCATTCTCCCGTCCATCCGCTTTCGCTGGACGCTGGGGAAGCGGGCCCCAGAGTCCCGCGACGACAACACCGCATGCCTGCCTACGAACTGACTGCGGGAGACTATTCCGGCTGGAAATATTGGCGGGCGACCCTCGACCGACGACGGCTCGTCATCGTGGGCGGCCAGATTCCGTGGGGACCCTGGATCCTGGTGTTGATCGTGCTGTCCGGAATGGGGGCCGCGATGCTTTGGGTACTGTGGCGACAGGGGCCTCCAGCCCGTTCCGCCTTCGCCTTCACCTGTATTCCCATCGCCCTCGCCGTCGGCGGGGTTTTCCTTCTCCCCCTCCTCAAGGCCCGGTCGGAAAAGTCCAGAGGCGTCATCCTCGACTACGATTTGGATCGTCAACGACTGGCCCTCCCCCGGGAACGGTTATCCTTGGCACGCGACCAGATCGTCGAGTTCCTGATCCTTGAAGAATGCGCTCCTCCCCGGAGTTTCATGCGACGGAACCGGTTTCCGCCGGCCGCAGAACTTCGGGTGCGGTTTCGAAACCCCCAATTGAAGGAGGCCACGCTACTCCAGGTCACCGGTCCAGAACTGCTCGCCGACGTCGCGCAAACCCTCCAACAGGCGGGGCTGACCTGCGTTCGTCACCTGCGACAGGATCCCGACGGTCTCGAGTGGAAGGAACAAGCCCTCTAGGGACCGCTCGACGGTCCGGTCGCCCGGGTTTAAGCGGCGGGAATCTCCGGCATCGAACCCAGCCGCCGCTTCAAATCCACCGCGGCAAGGGCATATCCGCCGTGGGCTCCATCCACGAAATGGATGTGGTCGCCCGCCGAACGATCCCCAATCAAACAGGTCATCAACGCGGACGGCGCCACATGCAATCCGTACGCAAGCCGGCCGGCAGCGTGCTGTTGAGCCATCCACGCCTCCAGGGCTTCCCGCTCGCCGGCGGTGCCTGAAAGCAAAAGGCGCAGGGTGTCGTCAAACTTCCGGTGGTCGGTATTGTGGATGACCTCCTCCCGGTAGCGCCCCCAGTCCACACCGGCGAAACGCGCCCCGGTCTTCAGCAGGACACGTCCCAGCATCTGCTCGGCGCGCACCTTCATCCCGTACAGGATTCGACCCATCCCGCCCCGGTGGTGCGTCCGCACGGCAACCTCGCCGCGGACGGCGGCAGGACCGCGTCCGAGTACCAAGTGATCGAGGCTGACCGGATGACTGCGCTGGGCGTCGCCGTACGCCCCGCTCACCGCCGCAATGGCGGAGTGATAGATGTCGGAATCCGCGCGGGGATTCCCACCCGTTGCCTGCACCAACAGCGCCACCGTTTCGCCATGGGGACTGGCGATCTCATTCCATCGGCATTCCAGCCCGGTGCAATCCGCGGACGCGTCCGTGCCCGCGACGGCGTAGGCGGCTCCTTCGGCCGGATCCTTCACCAATCGTTCGGCGAGGGACATTCCTCCCCCGGCAAAGACCGACTGAACGCAGGTGGGCGATGAACGAAAGTTGGCGACCAGAACGCGCCTGCCCCGGGCAAGCAGCGTGGAGACCGGAACCAACCCGATGCGCAGGTCCAGTCCGAAGACGTCCCGGCCCAGCGTCCGCACCGAGGCCAGGGCATGACGCGTGGCCGTGGCCGAGGACGGAGGCACGCAGAACGAGGCACCGTCGCCGCCAAACACGAACGGGATGCGCACCGGCTTGACCGCGTTGACCATCGCGGCGATGGCGGACACGGCGAGCAGGTTGACGTCCTTGTAGCGCCCCTCCCGGATCGCGGCCGTGGAACCCCGCACGTCCGCCACCGCCACCGCCCAATCGGCGGGCAGTTCGGCATAGCGATCCAACGCGGTGACCTCGAGGAAGTCGGCAAACATCGGGATGTCCGCGAAGTCCATGGGTGGAAACATCCTCGGCTCCGCGGCGGCTGCAACGCCGGAAAAGCCGCTCGCCTCATCCCGCCTGAGTCCTGGTCTTTTCCGGTTCGAGTCCCCGCAACCGGGCCTGGAGCCAGTGCCGCACCTGCGGCGTCCGGCGCTCGGTGAAGAGGGACACGATGTAGGCCCATGCGTACAGGACGGGCAGCAAGGCCAAAATCAGCAGGAAGGCGCGCGGGGTCGGCGCCGACTGGATTCCCCACCCGAACCGGGTTTGGAACGCCGCGAGAAGGAGCAGCAGCATCGGGTAGTGCGAGAGATAGAGACTGTAGGAAAAATCCGCGAGTCGTTCGTGCCAGGCTTCTCCGGGCAGGGGGACCTGCGTGGACGCGGACCTCACCGCGAGGAGCACGAGGATGAAGGCAAACCCGACCATCAAGGCGGACGTGACCAGGTGCAACGGAGGCGGCAGGAACCTGGTCAGAACCCGCGCGGTAACCCCGGAGCCATTGGCCAACACCATTCCCCCAAAGACGATCAGGGCCAGTGGAACGGGCATTCGGACCGGGTGCCGCCACTCAGAGGCCAGGGCTCCCAGCCCCCAGACCAAGCCCAGAACCAGCATTCCGCGGGGAAAGACCAGGACGGCGCCCGCCACGAACAGGAGAGCCGCTCCGCGGACGGGAAGCCGGGTCTTGGGGAACGTCCCGAGAACCAGTGCCGGGAACAGGAGATAGTACCACCATTCGTTGGCGAGACTCCACAGCGGCAGGTTGCTCCCCAGAACCGGGCTGGCCACGGTCTGGAGGTTCAGGAGGTTCCAGCCCGCCACCGACCAGGACAACTGTTCCCGCACCTGGGCATGCTCGAAGTCCGGCACCTGCTGCCGATCCTCATAGACCCCGTCCCGGTCGAACCAGCGCAGCCCGGTGAGATCACAGGCCGCACCCAACACCAGGGCGGCGATGAGCACCGGATAGATGCGCGACACCCGGTTCACCAAGTAGGGCAGAAACTGAAACCGCCCCTCGCGATGGCGCGCCAGGACGCCTCCTCCCACCAGAAATCCGCTGAGGACAAAGAAAACCCAGACCGCCTGGAGGTGACAATTCCGCAGCACATACACGGCCGTCAGCCAGGCCGGGCGGTCCGAGGGAGTTCCCACGCGGGCGAGTACGAAGTGCGCCGTATGGCCCATGACCACCACGAATGCCGCCACCCATCGGGAAAGATTCAGGACGGACGACAACCGGGGGGACATTGGACAAGGGTGAAATACGGATTCCCGGGTCACAATCCGAAACCGGATGGCGACGGCTCCCCGACTCCCCGGACCGATCACTCGGACTCACTTCACCAGCGACATCAGGATGCGCGTCCCGTGCTCCTTCCAGACCCGCGCACCCGCAAGCCCGGCTGCGTCGACCAGTCGGCGCCACTCGTCCGTGCGCCAACCCCGTCGGACCGAGAGGACCGCATCGGACCGCAGTTCCCTACCCTCCCCGGCCAGGCCCACATAGGCCCAGAGCCCCGCCAGGAACGGAAGATTCCGATGGAGATCACAGATCAACACCAGCCGTCGCGCCACACGGGCCGCTTCCCGGAAATGGGTGACCACGTCCTCGTCGCGCTCCAGGTGGTGGGTCATCGTGGACGCAATCACACAATCAAAGGACCCGTCCGGAAACGGCAGGTCCAGGACCGAACCCGTCCGGTGCCTCGGCCCGGGATCCATCTCGGCAGCGACCGGACACAGGTCGAGATTCGTGAACTCCCATTTCCAGTCCCGGCTCGCGGCCCAGGCGGTCAATTCGCGTCCCAGCAACCCGTCCGCCGCCCCCAGATCCAGCAGGCTCAGATTCCCACAGGCGGCTTTTCCGAGAAGCTCAGGGATCCAGACGCGGAACGGCCGTTCGAAGCGGATTCTCCGGTTGATGCGATTCAGGGCCTCGTAGTGCCGACGCAGTTCCGAAGCGGTCCGATCCGGATGATCGAAGTATTCCGCTTGCGTGGCCCTCCGGCGCAAAAACATGGTGACGACCTAAACAAGATGACGGCTCCTGAACAAGCCCCCGATCCCGCCGCGCCCGGCTTCCCCGGAATTCTCCGGGGCATCGTGCGCGCCCTCGCGACCATTGCAGCGGCCATCGTGATTGCCTGGGGCTGCGGGCTTGCGATGCAGGCAGACGCCCGCCTGACCACGCCGCCCGGGCTCTTCCGCGGCATGCTGCACGGGGCGATGATGCCGGTGGCCTGGCCCGCATTGCTCGCCGGACACGACCAGGAGATCTACGCGGGCCGAAACGCCGGCGTTCCGTACAAGCTGGGCTATTCGCTGGGGGTCAATGTGTCGGGACTGATCTTCTTCGGCTGGATCTTCCTCACCGTCGGCAGCCTCAGGAATCTCATTCACCGGAAGAAACCGGAATAGACCTCGTAGGCGTCGAGGCGTCCCCCGATGAAGTAAAGCGTCGGCGGCATTTCAAACTCACGCCGGGAGAAGTCGAACCGCAGATCCAGGACTTCATTGGGCGCATTGGGATCATAAGTGGCGAAGCGAAACCCGTCCGCGGACTCGGAAACGGAGTACGCCACGACGGCGTGGTTCAAGGTCAGCGCCGGGAAGGTGAAGATGTGGACGACGGGAGCCCGTTGGGCCCGGACGGACTGGGCCAACCGCTCCGCCTCCGCCCGCTGTCCACGACGGGTCCACGGCAGGATCATCCGCCAGTGCCCCCGTTGGACGTAACTCTGCCACGCCCCGCCGAGTCCCGCCCGGCAGAGGTCCGCATGGACCTCGCTGAAGGCCCGCAAATGGGGGAACCCGGGAATGACCACGCGCTGTTGGTCCGAACACGTCTGCCGCGGATTCCGCGCCACCACCTCCGCGATGAGGTGCGCATACGACTCGCGGTCCAATGACGGGAGTGCGGGATCAAACCGGGCGTGGTGGAAAAACTGCTTCGCGGACCGCGCCATGACAAAGCAGCGGAGATGATATTCCGGAGGCGGATCCCGCTTCAGATGCAACTGACGTCCGGTCACCGGGTCCCGCGCATAGCTCCAAAGCGTATCGTTGGGAAACGCAAAGGTGTCGGTCGGATGATGGAACGCGCGGTCAGCCAAGAACCCGACGATGAAAAGTCCGGACCCGGAAGACAAGGGCAGCCCGCAGCCACCCAGGAGGTGGAGCCGCGCTGCCGCGCGGTTCTCGAATCCGTCCGCAGCAGCACCGCTGCGGACCGGGGAAGGTCGTCACGCCACCCAGACTCCACCCGCCCTCCTCCGCCGCACCGGGGTGCGGCGGCTTCATCACCCGCGGGCGGCAGCCCGCAGCCACCCGTAGGTGGGGCCGCGCTGCCGCGCGGTTCTCAAATCCGTCCGCAGCAGCACCGCTGCGGACCGGGAGCGGTCATCGCGCCATCCAGACTCCACCCGCCCTGTTCCGCCGCACCGGGGTGCGGCGGTTTCATCACCCGCGGGCGGCAGCCCGCAGCCACCCGTCGGTGGAGCCGCGCTGCCGCGCGGTTCTCGAATTCGTCCGCAGCAGTACCGCTGCGGACCAGGGGCGGTCATCACGCCACCGAGACTCCACCCGCCCTGTTCCGCCGCACCGGTGTGCGGCGGCTTGATCACCCGCGGGCGGCAGCCCGCAGCCACCCAGGAGGTGGAGCTGCGCCCCCTACTCCCGCACAAACTCCGCGTGCAAGGCGGCGTACCGGCCTCCCATGGCCAGCAACTCGGAATGCGTCCCGCGTTCGACGATGCGGCCGTGGTCGAGAACCAGGATGAGATCCGCGTGCCGGACGGTGCTCAAGCGATGCGCGATGACAAAACTGGTCCGCTTCGCGAACAACTCCTCCAGCGCATGCTGGATGACCCGCTCGGTCTGCGGGTCCACCGCGCTGGTCGCCTCGTCGAGAATCAGGATGCGCGGTTCGGCCACCATGGCCCGCGTGATGGTGATCAACTGACGCTCCCCGGCGCTGAAATTCGCGCCGCGCTCCCCCACCGGAGTCGCATAGCCGTCCGGGAGACGCAGCAGCATCTCATGCGTGCCCAACCGCCGCGCCGCGGCCAACACCTCCTCGTCAGTGGCTTCCGGACGTCCAAAACGGAGGTTCTCCATTACCGTTCCGGAAAAGAGGAAGTTTTCCTGGGTCACGATCCCAAGCTGCCGATGCAGGGACTCAACCGTGTGTTGTGCCGGCTCAAACCCGCCCGTCAGCGTCCCGTCCGGACCCTCCATGCCATCGAGTACAATCCGTCCCTCCTGGGGTTCGTAGAAGCGCGCCAGCAGGCTGATGATGCTGGTCTTGCCCGAACCGGTGTGCCCCACCAGCGCAATGGTCTGGCCGGCACGGACCCGGAAGGACACGTCGCGCAACACCCACTGCCCCGGGGGCGTGGTGTCGTAACGAAACCCGATCCCCTCGAAGGCGACCTCGCCCCGAAGCGGCGGCAGGGGCTTGGCGGACGCGTGATCCCGGACCTGCGGTTCGGTATCCAGGAGTCCGAAGATCCGCTCCGCACTGGCGGCGGCGGATAACATCGCATTGTAGAGGTCGCCCATGGTCTGGATGGGCCCGAAGAAAAGTCCGAGGTAGAGGATGAAGGCCGC
>JAEUHD010000251.1 GCA_016793645.1 Verrucomicrobiales bacterium | reverse complement strand
ATGCGGAGTGCGCAGCCACTGGAAGTCGATGGGGAGTTCCGGTGAGTCGAAGTCCTCGCGCTCCGGAGCGGCAGGAAACGGATGCGCGGGAAGGTTGGGGGCCGGGGTTTCGAGCGTGGGGATCCCTCCCCCGTCGAGCGTCCGGAGCCAGCCGTCGTCCCCCCAGGACATTCTCTGAATCGCTGTTTCCCGGCCAAGCGTGCAGCGCCCCCGATTGCGCAGCGGCCGGCCCACGAGATACGCCAGGTAGGTCTCGCCGCCCTGGGTTTCGACCAGGCTCCCGTGTCCGGCGCGTTGCAGCTCGCTGTCGGGGCGCTGCCGTGCGCTCATGATGTAGGTATCCGGGTGAAGCTCATAGGGACCCGTCACGGTGCGCGCCCGCGCCATTGTGACGGCGTGGTTCCAGTTGGTGCCACCCTCCGCGGTGAGCAGATAATACCAGCCGTCGCGCTTGTAGAGATGCGGCGCCTCGGTGAAACCGAGCGCCGTGCCCTTGAAGAGGTTCACGCGTTCGCCGATCGGGCGCCGCTCGTTCACGGAGTATTCCTGGAGCACGATTCCGGCAAAGCGGTTGTGTCCCGGCCGATGGTCCCACAGCATGTTCAACAGGTATTTCCGGCCATCGTCGTCGTGAAACAACGACGGATCGAAGCCGCTGCTGTTGAGGTACACGGGATCCGACCACTCCCCGTCCATGGTCGGACTCGTCACCAGGTAGTTATGGAAGTCCCGCATCGAGGAGCCGCTGGCGCCGGCCACACTCGCACGCCCAAACCGCTTCACATCGGTGTAGATGAGCCAGAAGAGGCCGTCGGAGTGGCTAAGGCACGGCGCCCAAACCCCGCAGGAATCCGGCTCGCCCAGCATGTTCAACTGACGGGCACGGCGCAGCGGGCGGGTCAGCAATCGCCAGTTCACCAGATCGCGCGAATGGTGGATCTGCACGCCCGGGAACCATTCGAAGGTGGACGTCGCGATGTAGTAGTCGTCGCCGACGCGCACGATGGAGGGGTCGGGATTGAATCCGGTGAGGATGGGATTGCGGATGGTCATGCGGGTTGGATCGCGGCGGTAGCGGCGCGGCGGGCGGACAGTTCCCGTTCGATTTCATCCACGCGCCGCTGGTTGAGCGGGTAGATCATCAGGGCCACCGATTTCAGGATGGCGAACAAGGCCGGCCCGATGGAGAAGGCGAGGGTGATGCCGAGCAGCGCGGTGGCGGTCTGGGTCTCGGCACCCTTCACATAGCCGAACTTCGCCAGGAACAGCGGCACGAGGAAACCGCCGACGAGAATGCCCGTCTTGATCGAGAACAGGGAGGCCGAGTAGATCAGCCCGGTGGAGCGGCGGCCGTATTTGGCCTCGCCGTAGTCCGCCACGTCGCCGTAGAGCGCCCAGGTCAGCGCCGAGGTGGGGCCGGCGCAGAACTGCGCGAGCATGTTGGCGGCGACGAGCAGCCAGAAGTTTCCCTTGGGCACGAAGTAGAACGCGAGAAAGCACAGTCCGGTCACGAGGCTCAGGGCGGCCGCGTAATACTTCTTGTCCACCTTGCGGGCGATGGGACCCAGGCAGATCGTGCCGAGGACCAGTCCGAGCGCGCCGCTGGTCAGGAAGACGGTCGTGTGATCCAGCCGCCAGAACATCGGCGTGGAGTCGAAGCCCTGCACGTACTTGAAATAGAAGAGGGTGCTGCCGGAACGGAGCGCGGAAAAGGCATTGGAGAAGATCGACGTCAGCAGCAGCACCACCCAGGGCCAGTTCCTGAAGAGTTCGCCCAGTTCCTCACGGACGTTCGCCGTCTGCTGGGGCGGCGGTGTGACGCGCTCCTTCGTGGTGGCAAAGGTGATCAGGATCAGTCCCACGGAGAGGACCGCGAAGATCGCCATCGTCCACTGGAAGCCCCGGGACTCGTTGCCCGCGCCGAGGTATTCAACCAGCGGCCGGACAAACAGGGAGATCAGGAAGGCGGCGCCAAACGCACCGACAAAGCGGCAGGTGGAGGCCACGGTCCGGGTCCGGGGCGACGGACTGATGACTCCAAGCATCGCCGAGTACGGCACATTGATCACCGTATAGGCGGCCATCATCAACGCGTAGGTCACCGCGGCGTACACGATCCTGCCGGTCGGACCGAAGTTCGGTCCGAGAAACATCAGGTAGCCGCAGATGCCGTAGGGCACGGCACCAAAGAGCAGGTACGGCCGGAACTTGCCCCAGCGCGTGTTCGTGCGGTCCGCGATGAGGCCCATGATCACGTCGTCAAACGCGCCAAAGGCCCGTACGAGCGGGATCAGCCACAGCAGGACCGTCGCGGGAATGCCCCAGACATCGACGTAGTAGTAGGTGAGAAAGATGTTGAACGACTGGAAGAAGAAGTTCGACGCGGTATCGCCGAGGGCATAGCCGAAATACTCCACGGGTCGCAGTCCTTCATCGGCGGCGGGGGCGGGAGCGGATCCGGTGGTCGGTCTCGGCATGATCGTTCAAGGATGGGGAGGGCTGCGTTTCAGGGCATGGGTCCTGGTTCGTCCGTGATCGCCGCCTACTTCCGGAAGTAGAGCTGGAGCGTCTCGGCGAGGTAGTGCCGGGCATTCATCCACGTGTGGCCGCCGTCGGTCACCAGCGACAGGTGGGCGATGGACTTTCCCTTCAGGTATTCGTCGAATTCCACGGCCTGCTTGTAAAGGAAGTCGGTCCTGCCCACGCCGAGCCAGAGCAGCTTCAGCTTCCGGTTCGTCGCGTTCGAATCCGCCGCCACCGCGGCAAAGTATTTGTCGAACACCTCCGGCGTGAGGTAGGCGCTGTAGGAACCGATCCACGCGAACTGGTCGAGGTTGTTGAATCCGGTGAAAAGCGATTGGCCGCCGCCGCGCGAGAACCCGGCGATGGCACGCTGCTCGCGGTCCCGGCTGACGCGATAGTTGGCCTCGACGTAGGGCAGGATGTCGAGGGTCAGTTCATCATTGAAGACCCGATACATCTCGGCGGCCTGCAGCGACGTCGGCGGCGGCGTGCCCCGCATCATGTTCCCGTAGGGCATCACGACGACCATGGGCACGGCCCTCTTCTGTGCGATGAGATTGTCGAGAATGAAGTTCGCGCGGCCCACCTTGAACCAGGTTTCCTCCGTGTCCGTGGTGCCGCTGACGAGGTAAAGCACCGGATGGTCCTCCGTGCCCCGGTGATACCCCGGCGGCGTGTACACGATCAGCGGACGCGTCCGCCCCAGGGTTTTCGAGGGATAGAAGGCGTAGGTCAGCGTCCCGTGGGGCACGTCCTGAATCGAATGCAGGGACGGCGTGGCGCCCGGAATGTCCACGAGGCTTTGCTTGAAGCGTTCGTTCGGGAACAGGTCCGCGTTGGCGGAATCCGCCACGCCGATGCCGTCGATGACGAAGTTGTAGGGATACAGGTTCGGCTCCACCGGACCGACGGTGATGCTCCACACGCCGTTGGTGTCCAGGGTGAGGGCCTGGTTCGCCGCGAGGAACTGCGCACTCAACTCCACCTTCCTGGCATTCGGCGCGCGGACGCTGAACGTCACCGTGCGGTCGGGGTGGATGACGGGCGATTGGAGGGGTGCCGGACGATTGGTCTGGGCCACGACCGTCAGCCCGGCCCCGATCAGGCACGCGGCGATTCGAAGCAGGGACGCCTTCATGGAGCTACTTCTTGGAGGTCGCCGGATTGTGATCGCTGATGGATTCCTCGATGAGCGTTGCGACGCCGCGGGGATCTTCCTGCTGGGCGACATGGCCGCCGGGGAACGTGCGAATGGTCCAGCCCCGGGCCACGGCGCGCTGCCAGCCCTTGTCGGTCTTGGCGCGTTCCTCGGCGGATTTGTCCTTGGGCACAAAGGCGACGTACGTGACGTCCAGCGCCTTGGCCGCGGGGTTCTTATATGAGACCGGCTGGTTGAAGCATTGGATGGACTGCTTCACGTTGTGCGGCGGCTTGGCGTCCGCCTTCACCCAGGGAACCTGCATGAAGCCATCCTGGAAGCGCTGCGGATCCGCGGGGCCCCGGTTTCCGAAGAGATCCCACAGGGACATGCCGTCGTCGGGCACGGCGGCGTCGAGGAAGACCACATGTTTGATGCGGTCGGGCACGCGGTCCATGACGCCGGTGATCACCATGCCGCCGTAGCTGTGTCCGGTGAGCACCACGTCGTGCAGGTCCTCAAAGAGGATCAGGTTCACCACGTCGTTGATGTGCGTCTGGAGGTCGACGTTGGTGCTGTTGAGATGCATGCGCTCGCCGAGCCCGGTGAGGGTGGCGCGATAGACGGTGTGCCCGTCGTCGGTCAGAAACTGGCCGCAGCGCTTCCATTCCCAACCGCCCGCGGTGGCGCCGTGGACGAGGACGAAGGTTTGCCGGGGCTTTGCCTCGGCGGCACGCGCCACCAGGGACGGGAGCAATGTCAGCAGGGCGAGCAGCAGGGTGAAACGGAGCGGGGGAGTCTTCATGGGGGGAATTTTGTTGGGAATGCCGGGGAAGGAGTCAGTGGTCTTCGGGAAACATGATCTGCGCCGTCTGCCAGAGGTAGCGGCGCCAGTTCAGCCATTCGTGGCCGTGGGAACTGAGGACGGAAAAGGTGCGGATCCCGTGGTCGTTGAACACGGCCATCGTCCGCAGGCTGTTCAGGTAGGCAATGTCGGTTTCGCCCACGCCGAAGTAGATCGGCATTCGGAACTGTTCGTTGAGGTTGGTCCGGCCCAGGAGCGGCTCAAAATTTTCCCGGAACGCGGGCAACTGGTCCGGCCAGTAGCCGGAGCTGAACACGTAGAGTTCACCGAAGGTTTCGAGATGCGGGAGCCCGGTGTTGAGCGTCACGAATCCGCCCATGGAAAGTCCGGCAACCGCGCGGCTCTCCCGGTTCGTCCGCGTGCGGTAGTGTCCGTCGATGTACGGCACGATATCATGCAGATATTCCTGGGTGCATGCGTCGTCCTCGCCCAGCCTGGGCGGCTTGCCCGAAACCACCCGACCGGTGTTCGGCATCGCCACGATCATCGGACGCGCCTTCCCCGCGGCGATGAGGTTGTCGAGAATGCAATGGGTGAAGCCCTTGACCGTCCAGTGGCTGTCGTTCTCGCCGCCCCCGTGATTCAGGTAGAGCACGGGATAGCGCCGGGCGGGGTCGGCCTCGTAACCGGGCGGCAGATAGACATGCATCCGCTTCTCCGTTCCGGCGGCGGTCGTGTACTGCACAATCTCGACGCGACCGTGCGGCACCTCGTTGGTGGCGTAGAAGGAGACATCCGTGGCCGCCGGCAGCGCTGGAAGAATCGGCACCGGATATTTGGGCGGCGGCGGCGCCCGGAACCCGCCGCGTGGGGGAGCGGAGTTGGTGGAAGGAGCTGCGGGCGTCTGGGCGACCGCGGACACCACGATCACTGCCGCCAGGGCCAGGAAATGGGCGATTCGCAAGGGGCTCCTTTGAGGGTTTTGGTGCTGCGGCATGGATGGGGATTCCGTCGGGATGAAAGGTCAGTTAGCTCCATCGTCGAGGCGGACCGTGAAGCCCTTCAGCGGCTGGTCGTTCGCATCGAGAAAGCGCGCACAGAAGTCGGTCGCCCCGCCGCCGTTCACGATGGCGCAGCGCACCACGTTCGCGCCCTTCCTGAGCGTCAGCCGCTTCGACACACCGTCATCGATGACCGTCTGCCGGTCGCCGTAGATCCCGATCACCTCCCGGCCGTTAACCCACCAGACGGACGCCGCATTGGAGCCGATCGCGAGGCGGACGTCCTTCGCCTCCTCCGGGCAGTGAACCACGGTCACGCCCCAGAACAGCACGTTGGACGTCGGCTTCCCCAACGCGCGGGCGAAGTGGAAGAGGTTCACGTTGTACTCGGTTGTCTCCACGGCGTGCCAGACCAGCGGCCCTCCGGCGGCAGCCACCGGGTCGGCGTCCTTCGGCAGGATCGTGAGCTGATTCGGGAAATGCTCCTTCTTCACAAGGGTCCGGACCACGCCCTCCGTGAGCCCATCGGCGGGGATGGGTTCCAGCACCAGCCAGCGCCGGAGGAAGCCGTCGGCGCCCGGGGTGCTTACGGCAGTGGTCGGCGGTCGGAGCGTCGGCGCGGAGCCGGGAGCTTCGGCAGCGTGGACAAGGTGCCCGGTCATC
>JAEUHD010000238.1 GCA_016793645.1 Verrucomicrobiales bacterium | reverse complement strand
CTCAACGGTTGGGGGCCCTATCTTCACAAGGATTTCCACATCCATAAGGTTCGCAGCGATCACCACGCGATCTTCCTCGAACCGGTCTCCCCTGCGGTCCTGGAAGTCATCGAACAGCTCGCTGCGTCCACTCGCCTCGGGTCCGCCCCTCCCCCGGGCCGGGGAATGGACAGACCCGGCGCCCGCACCTCCGCCGATGCCTCCCACAGGAATGGGGAGAAGCATCACACGGTCACCGCGAACGGCCACCTCGCCGGCAAGCCCGGGAATCCCGTCCGGGGTTGACGCCTCAGGATCGGCCTTCCGAAAGGCCCCGTCCGTCCGAACTCCCCAACCGGTTCCAAATCCACCCGAACTACGGCGACGGACTCGGCGCCGGACTTGGCGGCGATTTCGGCGGGGGAGGCGGAGCGGACTTGAACACGCTCTTCAGCGTGTGGAACGGCTGGAGCGGAATCAGCAGGAAGGAGGGAACATGACGGAGTTCCGCCTCGGGTTTCTCCAGGGTCCCGGTGATGTCGTATTCCAGCAGCTTGGTGAACGGGCTCAGGACCAGGTTGACGAGGGGGCCAAACAGCGGGACATCCCGGAGCGGTTCCGCCTCGAGGACCAGGCGCAGACGGCCGTCAAAATCCACCGGTCCGCGCATCTGCAGCCGCATCGCTGGGGACAGGAGTTCCACGCGGCTGAAGTCCACGGACCGGTTGGTGATGGTGAACAGCGCATTGCCATCCCGGAACTTTGCGGTCCCCAGGCCGGGTGAGACGCTTTCGAAGGCCGGGGACATCAGGCCGAACAGGGGAAGATCCCAGAGGTATCCGTTCCGCAGTTGCGCATTGCCGTAGCCCTTCCAGGGGCGGTCCTGCCTCCCGTGTCCCTCCAGCACCGTGACCTCGCCGCTGAGCGTTCCCTCGAGCCGGTTGGTGCTCATCGTGAGGTCGGCGATGAGGCGGGACAAATCCACGTCCGCATAGGAGGCATTGAAGTGGAACACCGCGTCGTCCCGGTCATGAACATTGACCCCGACGTTGGCGCTCACGAGTCCGCCGTAGAATCCACCGGCGACATTCGTGATGGACAGGTGCTCGCCCTCCCATCCCACGGTGGCGAGCAGGTTCTCAAACTCGAAATACCACCATTGAAACCGCGGCACGCTCGCCTGGAACACCACGCTGCCGGTGACGTCATCCATCACGGGAATCGCCCCGTTCACCCGCACCGTCGGCGCCTCCAGGAATTGATACGGCGCGAGAACCTTGGCGGTTTTCGGTCCGATCGCCCGGACCAACCCGGCCACGTTCAAGGTGGAAAATCCGTTGGTGATGTACAGCAGCCGGGCCGGAATATCGTAACGCATCGACGGCACCCGGGCGACGTTGGTGCCCTGGAACAATTCAATGCCCGCGAAGGACAGTTGCAGATTGGTGTAGGTGACCGTCGTCCGCAGTTCGGTGATGGACTCCCCGCGGTAGGTGGCATTGGTCAGCGCCACCTTCAGGACGGCCCCGGTCCGGTCCGGATCCCCCAGCCGGCCCCGGACCTCCCCGGAGATCCACGGCGGGTCCGTGATCCCGACGAGATCCAATTGGGCGTCCAGCCCCGGGGACCGAAACAAGGCGGCGATCTCCAGTGGATTCAGCGCGCCGTTGACCGACACCCGCCAGTCCCCCGATTCGGGCGCCGCCTCCAATCCCGCCATCAGGGTGCCCGACGGGATCGCGACGGTCAGGCCTTCCACGCGCAGGGATTCCGGGGTCACGTCAAACGGGATCCGGACCTCATGCACGGTCAGTCCGCCGACACCAAAATTGGTGGAGCGGATCTCACCGCGTGCCGTGAGGGATTTGCCGACCTCGCGAAGGGATTCCGCCGACTCCCACGAAGCGCCGGGGAGCCGGGAATTGGCCCAGAGGTCAAACTGCAGCGAACTGCCCTCGTGGATGCCGCGGTTGGTCATCGACCGCCACACCTCGGGCGGCAGGACAGATCCCAGGCGCAACGGCTCCACACTTCCCCGCAGCCGAAGCCCGGCATCCCCGTTGGTGGCGGAAACCCAGGCATTGCCGGCGACCACCCCGGCCGGGGACCGGACGTCCAATCCCTCCAATCGCAGGGTCCCCTGTGACCAGTCCAGGATCAGGTCCAGGTGGTCCGCGGAGTGGCGTGGCGAAACATGCACGTCGTTGGCCGTAACCCGGGTTTGAACCCGCCAGGGCGCCAGATTCGTCCAGAACCCCGTCACCTCGGGAGAACCCTTCGGCGGCACCGGCAGGGCGCTCCCCTGCCACTCAATCCGAAGCAGCCGGGCCTGATCCGCCGTCGCGTCCTCCGCCCGCAGCCTCCAATCCAGGGCCGCGGGCCTCCACTCGTCCACCGGGTTCCAGCCATGCACCCCCAGCACAAGATTGGATACCGCGCCCCACCGCGTGTGCACCTCCAGGGCCGTCAGTTCCAAATCTGTGGCAAACCCCGGCCCCGCCGGGGCCTCCCTGCGCGCCACCGTGCGGGAGGGATCCAGCGCCAGGGCGGATCCGCCGATGGTGGGGGCGCCCGGGCGGGCGACCGTGACCCCATCCGCCTGCAATCGACCCAATCGGCCCAGTTCATGGACCAGGGAGCGCGCCGCGAGGGTCCAGCGCGCCGATTCCGGCAGCGCATTCGTGGGATTCCAATCGGCGTCGAGATGAAACCGCAGCGAGTCCAGGGCGCCCCAGCGCGTGTGGGCGGCCTCCGACTGGAAATGCACCGCCGTGTGCGAACATCCCGGGAGGTTCCGTGCGGGCTGGATATCCACGCTGAGCCGGATCCCGTCAAACTGGCCAAAGGAACCCCGCGCCCCCGCCGTCGTTCCCCGAAACTGGACCACGGACCTGGGCAGGTCCCCCCCGTTGACCGCGAATTGCAGCTCCACCCGGGGCGGATCGGTGAACTCCATTCGGTCCATTTCATTCAGGGTCCGGGCCAGCGCCGGATTCCGGAAGTCGGCGGACTGGCCGGCGGGACGCTTCCGCCCCAACTGCCGGCTGACCTCGCTCAAGGACCCCATGGCCTCCACCGTCACGCCGTTCACATCGGCGTTGAGCCAGGTGAGACGCCACGCGTTGTCCGAACCGAATTCGATCTCCCCGGACAAGTCCTCAAGGCGAAGCACTGCCGACGGCTCGCCGGGCGCCCCCTCGATGCTCCGTGCGGCGGATCCACCGGACAGCGAGATCGACCCCAGCCGGGGAGGCGAGAATCGGAGCAGCGGCCTCCAGTCAAACCGGAACCTCAGTTCCCGGACCAGCAGCGGCTTGCGGTCGGACTCCCCCCGGATGCGGATGTTGACCTGGTCCGCGACCAGTCCACGAACCGGGACGTACCGGATTCTGCTGTAGTCCAGTTCCAACCCCTGCTCCCGGACGATGTCCAGGACCGGCTCCTTGAGAAATCCCGGGAGTCCAATGTAGGCGAGGTGGATCAGGGCGTACCCGAGCAGGGCGATGAAAAAGTAGCCGCTGCGGACACAGAATCGGAACCCACCCCAGCAGATCCGGAGCACGCGCCTCCGCCCCGTTCCGGTCCCGGCGCCGGCTTCGGGAGTCTGGCACGGATCAGGGGAAGGGGTCACGGGACGCTGAGGTCGCGGAGGACGTCCAGGTACAGGGCGCCCGGAAATTCAAAGAGGAAGCCACGCCCATCGTCGTCACACCGGGCCACGGCGTACAGGTTGTCCAGCGGGGTCCTCCCGCCATACTGGATACGGAGCTGCTCCATGGGCGATCCGGGGGTCATGGTGAGAATGACGGCATGATCCACCTCGGGGAACTTGAGGATTTCGAGTTGCCGACCACCCGACAACGGGTAGCGCGCGGTGTCGAGATGCCCGATGCGATAGAGGGTTTCGTTGAGGGCCACGTCATAAAGGTCTCCGAGGACGGAGGCCTTGGACTGCCATTTCCCCTCCGCATTCCGGCTCACGGTATTGGTGACACCCTTCCGAATGACAGTGATCTGGGCGACGTTCGTCGAATCGAACTGCAACGATCGGAGTTGCACCCCGGCATCCGGCAGCCGGCTCGCCTCGGCCAGCGGAACGGAATACACCGGCATTTCGTCGGCGCGGCGGGCAAAAATCTTGTCCAGGCCGTTGGTCGCCCCGAAGGACACGCGCACGACTTCATTGGTCCCCGCACGCAGCACCCACTCCCGGTCCGACCGATCAAGTCCGAAGCGCTTCAAGTCAGCGGGAACGTCCTGGGAGAACTCCGCGATGGGAATTCCCGCCAACTGGGAGAGAAGCTGGGCCACGCGCCGGGGATCCGCCGGACGCGGCGGCGTCCCGGCGATCACCCAGTTCGTACCCCGACGATCCAGCACCGCGTGGTTCGATCCCATGCGAAACTCGATCTGGTCCGCTCCGGCAAGGTCCGGGAGGAAATTCCGATCCCGGAAGTTCGACAGCGGCAGCCGCAACACCTCCGCAGCCTCCACGGGGACAAGCACGAGGTTGGTGTTGGCCATGCGGCGGGCGAAGACGTACTCCGGGGCGTTGGTGGGGGACCTTCCAAATTGGATTCGGACCAGATCGTTGGTGCCACGACCAATGATCAGCTCCGACTCGGCCGGTTGAAGACCCAGGGGGCCGGGATCCACCAACACCGAATCCGCCACAAACGCGGCAACGCGGGTTCGCGCCAGCGCCCCCAGCAGCGTCTCGAGGTTCCCGCCATTGGCGCGGGCGGTCAGGGGCCGGGTGAGACGCCAGGCACCCGACCGGGGTTCCTTTTCCGCGACAAATCCGGATTTGCCCCGCACTTCGATCCGATCGAACGGCGTCCCCGTGAGGTCGAACAGCGAACGGTCGCGCCAGGAATCCGGGGACCGGGGAATCGAGGACAGGAAGGAATCATCAGCCGTGTAGATGCCGTCCGCACCGACCCGCTGGAAGTAGAACTGCCCCCCCAGCGGAGTCGGCCCCCCCAGCCGAAACAGCGTCGCCGGACCGGTCGCGCTCTCCAACTTCAACGTCAGCGCGTTCTCGCCGAGTCCAAAGGCCTTCAACCCATTGGTGGTGCCGGACTCCTCGATCTGGGTGGGCGGGATGTAGGTGCGCGGACGCAGTTTCGCGAGGGATTCGAGGAACGTATCCACCGCCGTGCCCTGGGCGCCATAGCGCACGGGCAGGACCATGGACCAGCCGTTGGTGGTTCGTTCCACCCGGACCACCGCGTTGGAACGGAGCAACTCCACGGCGCGGACCTCCGCCGCCACCACCGGGGAATACGCACCCGGAGCCGCCACGGCCGTCGCGCCGGGCTTGGGGCCCGTGACATACAGGTACCCTCCCATCGCCAGAGCGGTGAGAAACAGGATCCAGGTGACGCGGACATTCATGGTCTCAGTTCAACTGCGGCGCCGGACCCAGACCGCCATCCCCAGCAGCAACACGCCGCCGGGCAGCCCGCCCAGGAGCGTCCAGCGGATTGCCCGGACCTGGGAATCCGTCAAATGGAGACGGTATTCGCGGATGGGCTTGGGCCCGATGGCCAGGGATTGCGGGCGGTCGAGCAGCCAGCCCACGACCAGGTTCGCGAAGTCCCGGTTGTTGGCGGTCTCAAAGGGTTTCCCCAGGGATTCATTGGCCAGCATGGTGGAGTCCCCAATGACCACGATGCGCGTGGCCCCGCGCCCCGCGGCGATGCCCGATACGCCCCCCTTCTCCGCGGCGACCGCCATGGGCATGGGTTTTCCCTTGAGGTCCCGCGCCGGATCAAAGGCGGCGGCACCGTCCTTCACCCCCGACCGGGTGAACCCCGCATCGCTTGTCCACACCAGCACCTCCGCCCGGGGCGCATCCGCGGGAAGCCGGTCCGCGGGAATCGGCCCCACCAGGCGCGGCAGCGGAAAGTACAGGGCTCCCTCCTCACGCCGGAGCGGAAGCACCAGCGGATGCGATCCGAAATTGCGCGCCACCACATCGAGCTTGGTATAGCTGGTGAACTGCTCGTCTCCGACATACGCCGGCGGGGCCGCAATGCCCCAGCGCTGCAGGAGGCCCTCAAGTCCGGTGCCCTTCTCGACGGAATACGGATGCAACAGCGCCAGCAGACGCCCCCCGCGCTGGAGGAAGGCGTCGATCTTGGTGATTTCCCCGGGGAGAAACGGACTCGTCGGCCCGGCAATGATGAGCAACTGGCAGTCCGCCGGGATCTCATTCGTCGCCGCCCCCAGGTGCAGCGTCTCCACCTGGAGATTCTTCTCGCCGGTCAACATCTCCAGGAACCGGGAGTAGCCCATCAGGGGTTCCTGGCTGTCCGGAGGATGCTCCCCGTGTCCCAGCAGGTAGCCCGCCTTCACCGACTCGCCCTCCTGGACGGCCGCGAGCGCGCTGGTGAAATGATACTCCCCGGAAAACCCGGAGCGGCGAATCTCCCGCTTCTCGCCGGACATCACCGCCTGCGTGTCGTCCTGGTTGTAAATGGACAACTGTCCCGCAGTCACCACGCGGAAGCGTCCGCCCCCGCCATCCAGGACCACCAGGTTCCCGGCGTCCGCCCCCAGCTTGTACTGGCTCTTGACCAGTTGTGCGGATCCCGGATTGCGGAGGTAGTCAATCACCTCGACCCGGAGGTGGGGCGATCGCGCCGCATACTCCCGCAGCATGCCGTCCACGTGGGGAAACAGGTCGTCCGCCGGATTGAAGACCACCGTGACCTTCACGGCGTTGGTCAGCGCCGCGAGCGTCTGAAGGGTCAGCGGCGACAGGCTGGACCGCTCGCCGGCGCGGACGTCGATGCGCCAGACGTGCCGGGTGACACTCCAGAAATTCAACATCGCCACGATGGCGAACATGGAGATCACCGAGACGGCGACGCTGAAGCCAACCCGAAACCGGCGGCCGGGCTCAAAACTGGGACGATCAGGCGGCGGGACCATGGTGCGCGTCGTCATTTCCAGCGCCGTCCCTCGACGACCTTCTGGGTGAGAAAGAGGAAGAGGCCCGTCACGCTCAGGCAAAACACCACATGCCGCGAATCCACGACACCCCGCGCGAAATCCTCCATCTGCCGCACGAGCGAAACATGGTCCAGGGCGCGCCCCAGCGCCCCGCCAATGCCATCCGCGGACGGCGGGCGGAAGCTGAGCATCCACATCGCGATCCCGAGCAGCAGCGCGATCATCGCCGCCACGATCTGACTGCGGGTCAGTGAGGATGCGAACAGGCCCAGGGACATGTACACCGCCCCGACCAGGAACACCCCCAGGAAGGCCACGGCCGTCACCCTCGGATCCAGGATCAACGTTTCGCCGGTCACCCTTCGCAGCACGGCCAGCACCCCCAGGAGCGGCAGCCAGGTGAGCACGTAGAACAGGAACGCCCCGGCGAACTTGGCCAACACCACCTCCCAGTCGCCGACCGGCGTGGTCATCAGCGCCTCGTAGGTTCCACTCGACCGCTCCGCCGCGAAGGTGCGCATCGTGATCACCGGGGACACCACCAGGAGGATCACCCAGAAGTAGGTGCTCTGGTAGAACAGCTCGGTGATCGGGGCGTCGGTGGGACGATCATTCAGCCATCCGATGAGGTCCATGACCGCCATCCCCGTGAGCAGCAGGGACGCCGCAATCACCACGTATCCCGTCAGCGACTGGAACGCGCCGCCCAGTTCGCGGCGGATGAGGGTGAGGATGACGCGCATCAGAGGGGACGGCTTCGGGTTTCGGGGGCCGGGAGGACGGCCGGGGGGCGGTCCGAGTTCACTCCGCCTCCTTCTTGGTCCGGGTGAGGTGCACGAAGATGTCCTCCAGGGAATGATGACGCCGGGTGAGTTCGCGCAGGGACCAGTTCCGGTCCCGCACCAGTTCAAACACCGCGGGCCGGAGATCGGCTCCCGCCCGGGGGGTGAGCGTCACCCGCTGGAAATCCCCGTCGAGCGGTTCCTGATCCAGTCGCACCAGGTCGGGCAGATCCCGGAACGCCTCCCGAATCGCCTCCGCCGATGCGGCAATCTCCGCCACGACGCCCCCGTCCAGGCTGAGCCTTTTCTCGAGATTGGCGGTGGTGTCCGCCGCGATGATTTCGCCGCGGTTGAGAATCAACACCCGCGAGCAGGTCATCTCCACCTCGCTGAGAATGTGTGTCGACAGGAGGACGGTGTGATGCCGGGCAAGCCCCTTGATCAGGGCCCGCACGGAACGGATCTGGTGCGGATCCAGTCCGATGGTGGGCTCGTCCAGGATGATCAGATCGGGCTCATGAACCAGCGCGTCCGCCAGGCCCACGCGCTGGCGATACCCCTTGGACAACTGGCCGATGATGCGCCGCTGCACGTCGGTGAGACCGCACTGCTGCAGGACCGTGTCCACCCGGGACCGACTGCGACGCCAGCCCAGCCCCTTGAGGCGGGCCCGGAACTTCAGGAATTCCCTCACCCGCATGTCGAGATGGATCGGATTGTTCTCCGGCATGTAGCCGATCCGGCGGCGGACCTCGTCCGGCTGGTGGAACACGTCAAACCCCGCCACGCGCGCCGTGCCGCTGGTCCCCGGCAGATAGGACGACAACATCCGCAGGGTGGTCGACTTCCCGGCGCCATTCGGCCCCAGGAATCCCACCACCTCCCCACGCGCAACGGTGAAGGAAATCCCGTTCACCGCCGTGCGTCCGGGATAGCGCTTGGTGAGTTCGCTCACCTCGATCATCGGCGTTGCGTCCATCGTGCGGAGACGCGGGACTCTACCCGGGAGCGTCGGTCGCTCCCAAGGGGAAAGCGGCGGATTCAGCGGACCTTCACCGAGACCTCTCCCGCGGAATGCCGGACATACTGTCCGTACGACTCCTCCACGATGACGGACAGCTTGACGTCGTCCCCCCGCGCCTTGTTGTAGGTTTGACGCGCCAGTTGGACGAGGCTGTCGGCACGCTGTCCATCCGCCCCGGTGATGAGCACGCCGGGGCGCAGCCGAGCCCCGGCGGCGGGACCTCCCCGCTCCACGCCATCGATGACCAGTCCGCCCCCCCGGGCCGCGCGGACGGTGAAGCCGAGCCGTTTCCGAAGCAGGTCATTGTTGAAAAAGACCTTCTCATCCAGGAGTCGGAGCGTGAGCGCCCGTGTCTCCGAACCACGCCGGATCTGAAGGGAGATGTCCTGCCGATCCCCGGCGCGCCCGATCTCCTCATTGAACGCCAGAAGCGAATCCAGGTTGCGTCCATTCACGCGGAGGACCTCGTCCCCCTTGCGGAGTCCGGCCGCGGCGGCGGGACTTCCCGGCTGCACCGACTGGACCACCAGGGGCCGCACCGCGGCGTTGAGGCGGCCGCCAAACCAGAATCCGGAAATGGCCTCGCCCGACAGCATTTCGCCGAGCGCCTCATTGATCTGACGGACCGGAATGGCAAATCCGATGCCCTGCCCATAGTTCGGATTGAAGACCGCCACATTGAGTCCGATGAGCTCGCCCCGAAGGTTGATCAACGGTCCGCCGGAGTTGCCGGGATTGATCGCGGCATCGGTCTGCAGCCAGTCGGCGATGTCGAGGGGTTCCCCATCGGGTATCGACCCGGGAGGCCGCCGGGACTTGGAACTGAGGATTCCCCGCGCCACGGAACCGCCCAGCCCGAACGGATTTCCCAGGGCCAGGACCGTCTCCCCCAGCAGGAGATCGTCGTTGGCCGCGATCGCCACCGCCTTGAATTTTCGGGGGGTCTTGGGCTTGAGCTTCAGGACGGCAATGTCCTTCGACTGGGAGAGCACCACGCGTTCCGCCCGGATGGATTCGGATCCCTCGGCGTCAAAGAACTGCACCCAGATGTCGTCGGCGTCCGCCACCACGTGGGTATTGGTCAGGACGTAGCCATCCTCATCAATCACCACGCCGGATCCACGACTGTAGTTGGCCTCCGGTTCCCGCTCCTGGCGATAGTACTGCCGAAGCATGCGTTCGTAAGGGTGCTCCCGCTCCACCCACGTCCGGGTCGCGATGTTGACGACACTCGGGAGCACCGACTCGACCGCCGTCACGGCCGGATCCCGTCGGACGTCCACCGGGGCGCGTCCCGCCCCGGAGCCCACTCCCGCCGGAGCCTCCCCTCCCAGGGCCGCCCACCCGAGGGTGATGGCCAGACCCAGGCCTCCCAAAATCTCAGTACGCACTCGGCAGAGATTCGTCATAACCACTTTTTCTTCAAAAAGATGCTCTTCAAGCGTCGTAAACGCCGGACCCCGGACCGGACCGGCTCGGCGATTGACATAGCTGAGGACACCCGGGAAATCCAACGAGCATCATGAATCGGATTCCCAGGGACTTTTATGAGCGGGCGCGGATTCCATTCGCGTGCGAGGAGACGGTCCGCGACGACGCAACCCCTCCGGAACGCTGGATGCAGCAAATCTGGCGTCATCAGCGGATTCATCGGGACCGGCTGCAAACCCTCGACGGACGACCGGTCCAGGTCCTTCATCCCGGATTCTGGAACCGGGAGGCAGGTCCCGATTTCCGGGATGCGGTGATCCGGATCGGGGACGATCCCGCGAAACGCGGTGATATCGAACTCGACCGGTCGGTCGGAGGCTGGCGAAGCCATCACCATGAGGGAAACCCGGCCTATGCCGGAGTTATTCTTCATGTCGTCTGGACGGCGCCGTCCGCAACGCTCGCGCCGCCCGTTTTGTCGCTTCGCCCCGTGCTCGACTCCCCCCTCGGCGAGTTGTCGGCCTGGCTGGAACGCGAGGCGCCGGGGATCCTCCCCGGAAACCTCCCCGGGAGTTGCTGCGCGCCGCTCCGGGAACTGCCGCCGGAAGCCTTTGTCGAGATCGTGACCCAGGCGGCCCGGACCCGGCTTCGGCTTCGTGCCGAGGGATTCGCCGTCCGCGCCCTGAAGGCCGGATGGGATCAATCCCTTTGGGAGGGCCTGGTCGGCGCCCTCGGATACAAGCACAACGTCTGGCCCATGCGGCGTCTGGCCGAGCTGACCGGGTGGGACGCCGAGGTCCCGGCCATTCCGGTCCCGGAGGAATCCGTCGCCCATTGGGAGGCCCGCCTGATGGGGATCGCCGGATTGTTGCCCCTCGAACTCCCCCGGGGCGACGCCCGTCTTGCCGTCCGCCGCCTCTGGGACCTCTGGTGGCGGGAACGGGATGCGTGGGAGGATCGGATACTTCCTGCATTTTTGTGGAAGACCGGCGGGGTGCGTCCGGCGAATCACCCCCAACGCCGCATCATCCTCGCCGCCCGCTGGCGGGCGGCCGGCAGCCCCGCCTCCGGCCTCGAGACCTGGCTCATGGAGACGGGGACCCGGGCAGCCTGGGTATCCCGCCTTCGAACCCTCCTGTCCCCTCCCCCCATCCCCGGAGACTACTGGCTGCGCCACGCCACCCTCCGGTCCCGGGCTTCACCCCGTCCGATGCCGCTCCTCGGAGCCACCCGGCTCGCAGAACTGGCGCTGAACGTGGCGCTGCCCTGGCTGCACGCCCGGGCGTCCGCCGGGGAACACCCCGCGGGGATCGACGAGATCGAACGGAGGTATTTCCTATGGCCTCCCGCCGGCGACAACGCCCAGTTGCGACTGGCCCGCCAGCGTCTGTTCGGGGGGGATCCCGGACCCGCGTTCAACACCGGCGCCTGCCAGCAGGGGATCCACCAGATTCTACGCGACTTCTGCCACCACGCCGGTCCCCTGTGCGACGAATGCCGATTCCCCCGCCTCGTCCGGTCCCACATCCCGGCACAAGTCCCATCCCCTTCACCCGCCGCCCCCGTCCCCGATCCGCCCGTTTCCCAAACGTAATCCCTTCATTGACAAGAATTCGTCGTCCGCCCAGTTTCGAGGCCGCCACCGATGCCTCGGTAGCTCAATGGTAGAGCAGCTGACTCTTAATCAGTTGGTTCCAGGTTCAAGTCCTGGCCGGGGCACCAATTACTTCAACCCACGATGAACTCTCTGTCTCGCGGCACCGGTCTCCGAACAGCCGGGGCGGCACTGCTCCTAGGGGCGACCACCGCGTCGGCAGCCATCGTTTTCGACAACACCCTCAACGTCCAATCAGGGTTCGGTGCGCAAACCACCCGGGAGTACGGCGACGAGATCAAGCTGGCGGGCGTCGACCGCTACATCACCGAGTTCCAGTTCCAATATCGGGGGGATTTCGCCCCCACCGCCTCCACCCCGACCGCAACCATACGCATTTACGCCAATGACGGCCCCAGTGCGCTGCCAGGCCAGACCACCGCGCCGCGTCCGGGAACGTTGCTTTGGGAGAGTGGTCCGCTGAATCTTCAGGCTGGTGACAACATCGTCGCCCTGGCCCCCAACGTCCTCGTTCCCGGAACCATCACCTGGTCGGTGACCTTTTCCGGGCTGAGTGGAGCCGAAGGGGATCGGGCGGGACTCCTGATTTCGAGCCCTCCGACCGTCGGCGGTGAACTGCTGGGCGGCGTCATCGGCAGTTACAACGACTACTGGATCAAGACGGATCCCAACGATTCCGAATCGTGGGCGTTGCGGCGAATCCAGGACGGACAAGTGCCGGCCAATTTCTACGCCCAGGTCACCGCGATCCCCGAGCCGTCCACTCTCGCCCTGTTCTCCCTCGGGCTCGGCGGTCTCTGGTTCCTCCAACGCCGCCGCGCGGGCCGCTGAACGTCCCGGTTGCGCGGGCCCCTTCGCCCCATGGATACCGGTCCCGCCGCAGGATCCCCTCCCCCTGCGGCCCACCCGACAGCACCGCTGCGGGTCCTCATCGTCGAAGACTCCGAGTTCGACGCCCGGTTCCTCGTCAACCTGCTCCGGACCGGCGGATGGGATGTCCAGTTCCGTCGGGTCGCCGCCGCCACACCCCTGCTGGAGTCGCTCGCCCAGGAGCCCTGGGACCTGATCCTGTGCGACCACACGATGCCCGGATTCAGCGCCCCCGAGGCGCTGGAACTGCTCAAGGGCACCGGACTCGACATCCCGTTCATCATCATTTCCGGAGGCATCGAGGAGGGCGTCGCCATCACGGCGATGAAATCCGGCGCGCACGACTTCCTGATGAAGGGCTCGCTCGGACGCCTCGTGCCCGCGGTGCAGCGTGAACTCCGCGAGGCGCGCGTGCGGGCGGCGCGGCGGGCCGCCGAAGCCACCCTGCGGGAAAGCGAACTCCGGTACCGGTCCGTCTGGGAAAACTCAACCGACGCCGTCCTGCTGCTCGACCTGAATGGCGTGATCCGCTTTGCCAATCCCGCGGTGGCGGGAGTCTTCGGATGGGACCCCGCCCAACTCGCGGGACAATCCCTGGACGTCCTCCAACCCGCCGACCTGCCGCCGGGCGAATGGCTCCAGACCTTCCGGGCCGCCGGTCGGGCGAAGTCCGACGAGGCCCTCGGACGCCGCCGCGACGGTTCGTCGGTGGAAATCGATCTCGCGGTCACGGGCATGCAGATGGGCGACCAGCAGTGGATCGTCGCCATCCTCCGCGACGTCACGGAACGCCGCCGCGCCGAGCGCGAACTCCGCCACAGCCGGGAGGAATTCGCCGCCGCCCGCGAGGTGCAGCAGCGCCTCTTTCCGAAGGCGGCGCCGCAGGTTCCCGGATTCGACATCGCCGGAGTCTCCCACCCGGCCGTGGCCACCGGCGGCGACTACTTCGACTACCTCTCGCTCACCGATCAGTCGGTGGGCATCGTCGTCGCCGACGTCAGCGGACACGGCCTCGGACCCTCCCTGCTGATGGCCGAAGCCCGCGCGTATTTGCGTCCGGTCGCCAAACGATTCGAGGGAACGGACGTCATCGTGAGCCGCATGCACGATCTGCTCGCCGAGGACCTGGGCAGCGAGCGCTACATCACCCTGTTGCTGGTGCGACTGGATCCCGCATCCCGCACCCTGACCTACACCAACGCGGGCCATCCGTCGGGACAACTCCTCGACGCGTCCGGAAACATCAAGGCCGTGTTGAAGCGTTCAGGGCGGCCCCTCGGACGACAGGGCGCAACACCGTATCCCCCCACGGAACCGGTGCCCCTCGCCCCGGGGGACATCCTGCTGATGCTCACCGACGGCATTGACGAGGCCATGCGCGCCGACGGCGAGGTCTTTGGTGTGGACCGGGCCATCGAGGTGGTCCGGCAGCATCGGGACCGTCCTGCCGCGGAACTGGTGGAGCTTATCTGCCGCACCGCGACCGAGTTCACCGCGCCCGAACCGCAGGCCGATGACCTCACGGTGGTC
>JAEUHD010000236.1 GCA_016793645.1 Verrucomicrobiales bacterium | reverse complement strand
CCGCCGTCTGCTGATAGTGGCGCCCATTCACGCACCAATGGTCCAGCAGTTCGACGTCCCGTTGGAAATGGAGGAGAAGATCATCGCTGGGCATGATCCCGCCGGTGAAAAAGTACCGGGCCATCCAGTCGGTCGCGTCGCCTGCCTCAAAGGGATAGGCAAACTCCCGGTGGGTGAAGATGTGGACAAACAGGCGTCCGTCCGGCTTCAGCCAGCGGGCAATCGAGGCGAGCAGCCGCTCATAATTCCGCATGTGCTCGAACATCTCGACCGAGACCACGCGGTCGAAGCGGGATCGGCAGAGCGGGTCGTGCGTGGTCCGTGGTTCGTGGTCCGGTGACCTGGCGGCATCACCGTCCCCCGGCGCGTGCTCTCCGACGGACCACGGACCACGAACCACGGACTCCGTCTGCGGCTCCGGTTCAAACCGGTTCATGTCGCAGGTGACGATCTCGACATTCTTCAGTCCCCGCCGCGCCGCTTCCGCGAGGATGTACTCCCGTTGAGTGCGGGAATTGGAGACTCCGGTGATGTGGGAGTTTGGATACCGCTTTGCCATCCACAGGGTCAATGATCCCCAGCCGCAGCCGAGCTCCAGGACTTCCTGTCCGTCCGCCAGTTGGGCGCGACGACCGGTGAGATCGAGCATGAGTTCCTCGGCCTCGGCGAGCGTCTCGCGTCCGGTGGGATAGAAACCCGAGCTGTATTTGAGCCGGGGCCCCAGGCAGAGCTGGTAGAACCGGGTCGGAACCTCGTAGTGCTGTTCGTTGGCCGCGGCCGTCTCGATGGCGATGGGTGACGTCCGAAGTTTCGCCACGAAGTCCATGAAATGGGCCCGCTGTGCGGCGATGTCGCCGCGGCGCTCCTCCCGAAGCCGCTGGTGAAGCAGGCGGCGGATCCCGAATCGGAGGACGGGATCCGGCAGGACGTCGCGGGAAAGCAGGAAGTCGATCATCGATACGGTGCGGGGAATGCGATGCGGTTTCGGGATTCAGCCGGCCCGCTTGAACCACGGGATGAAGGCGCTGGTGGTGCGCTGATACTCGCGATACGCATCGCCCTTGGAGTTTACCGAGAGCGCCTCCGTCATCGGAATCCCGGTCACATTGACGAGGAAATGGCCCATCAACAGCGGTGCCAACAGGCCCGCCCAGCCCCACGGCGATCCGAGGGCGAATACGGCGTAACCCACCCAGACGAGCCATTCGAAGAAGTAGTTGGGATGCCGGGACCAGTTCCAGAGGCCCGCCTGGCAGACCCGTCCGCGGTTGGCGGGGTCCCCCCGGAACCGCGCGAGCTGACGGTCGGCGATGCTCTCACCGAGGATGCCCGTCACCCAGATCGCGAGTCCGAGGCACTCAGGAACTCCCAGGCGGTGGGTCCCGTTCCGGGATGCGGCGAACACGAGCAGGAACGGGGTGGACAGCACCGCCTGAAGGACCCCCTGGAGCTGATAAAACCCGAACATCCTCCAAGAGGTGGCGTCACCCCATTCCCGGCGAAGCTGGGCGTAGCGGACATCCTCCACAGGATGATGCGAGGCCACCCGGATTCCGAGGTGCACCGCCAGACGCAGACTCCAGACCGCGACCATCCCTGCGACGAGGAGTCCCGGGAGTGGCATTGGAATTCCGGGGGCGGCGCTGGGAACGTTCCACGACAGGACGAGGCCGATCAGCGCAATGACGGCGAAGCCGCCGGACCACACCACGTCCACGATGCCGTAGTTCCCCCAGCGCCGGGCCAGGACGAAGGTCGCGGACATCTCCACCACCGCGAAGGCCACCGCAGCCGCAAACAACATCCAGAAGACGGAGTTCATGACCTCAGGACCGGACCGGCGGTTGCCGGATCAGGAGATCCTCCAAAGTCGCCGTGCGCGGGAGGCGGAAGAGTTGCAGGAGCATGTAGGCCGCCATGGCGATGTTGCCGAGCAGGAGGATGGCCATCAGCCAGACGAGGCGCGCCGGCCAGTACCGCTCCTTGTATGCCAGCCAGAGCCAGAACGTCAGGAAGGCGAAATAGGTGTCGAACAACGTGGCAATGAACCACGGATGGCCGCCGACCGACGCCGGGATCTTCCACAGGGCCACCTGCGACGAAGCCCAGCCCGTGACCGCGAGCATGGCCACCAGCACCCCCGAAAACAGGACTCTGAGCAGAACAACCACCATCAACTCCTTTCAACCGCCACGAACCACGAACCACTGACCACTGACCACTGACCACTGACCACTGACCACTGACCAATGACCAATGACCAATGACCAATGACCAATGACCACCCCTATTCCCTCACCCCCGGCCGGCTCCACGTCGCCTGCACCACGCTGATGTTCCTCCAGGCGAAGGCCGCCTCGCAATAGGCGAGGTAGTAGTTCCAGGTTCGCAGAAACCGGGCGTCAAATCCCTGGGCCAGGACGTCCTCGCGCCGTGCGTTGAAGCGTTCCCGCCACTGCCGGAGCGTGCGCGCATAGTCCTGCCCCAGGTCGTGCAGGTTCTCCAGCCACAGGTTTCCAGTCCGTTCCACGGCCGCACCGACCCGGTTCATGGAGAGCAGCAGGGATCCCGGAAAGATGTGCTTCTGGATCCAATCCACACCGCGGCGGAGTTCGGCATGACGGGTGTCGGGACAGGTGATGAACTGCGCCGCGAACCGGCCGTCCGGCGCGAGCAGGGACTGCACCTGGGCGAAATAGGTGTCGAGATACCGGTCGCCGACGGCCTCCAGCATCTCGATGCTGCAGATCCGGTCGAAGCGCCCGGTCACGGCCCGGTAGTCCTGCAGCCGGACCTCGGCGCGTCCGGAGAGTCCCTCGCGTTTGAAGCGCTCCCGGACATACCGGGCCTGTTCCTCCGAGATCGTCACCGTGGTCACCCGGCACCCATGGTGTCGCACGGCATGGCTCGCGAAACCGCCCCAGCCGGAGCCGATCTCCAGGACCGAGTCGGTGGGACGCAGCCGCAGCTCGCGGCAAAGCCTGGCGTACTTGGCCTCCTGCGCCTCGGCGAGATCCTGATCCGGATGCTCAAAGAGGGCGCTGGAGTACGTCATCGTGGGATCCAGCCACAGCGCGTAGAACTCGTTTCCGAGGTCGTAATGGGCCCGGATGTTGGAGCGGGATCCCCGGAGGGAGTTCCGGTTCAGGAGATGGCGGAGCCGGTTGGCCAGGGTGAGGATTCCGAGTCCGGGATCCCGGCGTCGGGAACCGGACATGCAGGGAGCCTGTTCCACATTGGCGCAAAACCATCCGATGACCGCCGTGAGATCGGGAGTG
>JAEUHD010000211.1 GCA_016793645.1 Verrucomicrobiales bacterium | reverse complement strand
CAGCACGGCCGCGATATCGGAATCGCTGAGACTGTCCTTGAACGAGTTCATCGCCCCGTTGAAGGCGACCCCGTTGACCGTGATGGGCCCGTTGAGACCGTTGAGAACGATGCGGATCTTCCTGGCGGCGCCGTCCACATTGACCCAGTCGGAACCCGCCAGCGGAGGAAACTGTCCCGGGACGCCCTCTCCCGTCGCCTGATGGCAGGCAACACAATTGGCATTGAAGACCTGGGCACCCACGCGCGCCAACTTCTGTTCCGGAGTCTCGGGCGCAGCCACGGCCGTCGCCTTTCCGTGGGGGTACTCCGAGTACTCGCTGCCCTCGAACCGACCACTAAAATTGGCCAGGTAATAGCCGCCCCAAAACAGCAGACCGCCGGTCAGCGCCACGAGCCAGAGATTGACCGGCTCAAATCCATCCCGGGGCTCGGGTTGCTCCCGGAGCAGCGCGGCATGGATCTCCGTGACGTCATGCAGCTCGCCCTGGTCGGGACGGAGCGTCGAATGAGCCGGCGAAGAAGGTTTGGAGGCGTCAGGCATGGGGGCCGTAAGGAACGAAACTCATTCAGCCTTGGGCAGCGGAGCCTCGGGCAGTTCCACCGAGGACTTGAGGCTCCGGAGGTACTCGACCAACTGGACCGCCTCGGGTTTGGGAACAACTTCGAAGCCGGGTCCCGGCGAGAAATCTCCGGACAGCTTCAAGGCGTTGGTCGAGGCGCCGCCGTACCCGATTTTCCGGACGTCGAACAGGTACGCATAGGACGGCATGATGCTGCCCTTGGAGGTGGTCTGCGGATTGTACAGGTGCGTGAAGTGCCAGTCGTAACTCGGCTGGCGCTCCCCGATGTTGGTCAGGTCGGGACCCGTCCGGGACGAACCGAGCATGACCGGCTTCTGATAAATGTAGTCCCGTGCCACCGAGCGACGCTTGCCCCAGCCGCGCTGGATGTCGGAACCGAAGCCGTCCGGACGCACCTGCTGGGTGTGACAGTAGTTGCATCCGAGCGAGCGGTACACCTCGCGCCCCTGGGCCGCCTCGCCCGGGATGGGCTGCGGGTAGATGGCCGCGGTATTGGTATTCACATGGGGCTGCAGGTCGCCCAACTGCCGGTTCGGCATGAGCACCAGCCCAAACCAGCTCCCGGCGAGCGTGAACAGGATTCCGAGGAAAAGGAGGGGTCCGTAATTCATGGCATCACTTCCCCACGGGCGCCGCGGGAGTCACCCCGGCCAGGATCATCGGCTCCGGCTGCCGGTAGGGCCCGAACCGGCGGGCGAGCAGCCAGATCAGGTTTGCGAAAAAGGCCACGTGTCCCAGCGCCAACAGCAATCCGGAGACCGTCCGGATCTTCAGCCAGGGCAGCGTGCCCTGGACGACCTCCAGAAACGGCGTCGTCGCATTCAGCATCGCCTTGCCCTGCAGCCATCCGCCATAGCTGAGCGGAACCACATACAGAATGATGCCCAGCGCGGTGCACCAGAAGTGGAGGGAAATCAGCCGTTCACTCGGCCATTCCCGCTGGGTGATGCGCGGCAGGATGTAGTACATCGAGCCGAACATCGTCATCGTGAAGAACGCATACATGCCCCAGTGCGCGTGGGCGACGGTGTGATGCGTGAAATGGGCGACCTCGCTGAACCAGCGCACAGAACTCAGAACGCCCTGAAGACTGGAGATCGTGTAGCTCACCGCGCCGAACACGATGAAGCGGAGCGTGGGACTGTACTTCAGCTTCCCGAAATGGCCGACCATCGTGAAGTGGTGGTTGATCGCCGTGGAGACCACCGGGATGACCATCATCACGCTCGCCACGATGGAGATGGTGATCATCCACGCGGGGAACGGCCCACCGACGAGATGATGGAATCCATTCCAGTTGTAAAACAGCGCCAGCGTCCAGAATCCCAGCACGCTCAGGTAATAGCTGTGGATGGGGCGTCCGATGACCTTGGGCAGAAAGTAATAGATGGCCGCCAGTCCGATCGGCGTGAACCAGAGACCCAGGACGTTGTGCCCGAACCACCAGTTGACCGCGGCCTGAACAGTCCCGCGCGCGGGTTCCAGGACGAGCAGCAGTTGGGCCGTCGAGTACAGCCAGGGGAACCAAAGCACCGCCGCCAGGATGTACCACTGGGACACGTACAGATGGCGCTCACGGCGGAATCGGAACACCACGATCGTCCACACGGCGATCAGGGCGAAGGCGACAAACAGAATCGGCGTGGCGTACTTGGGGAGTTCGAGATACTCGATGCCCGTGGTGTCCCCGCGCAGGATTCCGCCGATGCCGATCACCAGTCCGACATTCCAAAAGATCGCGGCGGCGTTGATGACGCTCTGGGCCATCAGCGGGACGCGGCACAACCGGCACATGAGCCAGAGGACAACGCCCACGGCAACCTCGGCGGAGAACCCGAAGATCACCGCGTTGAGGTGGGCCGTTCGGATGCGTCCGAAGGTCAGCCACGCGTACTGGTTGAGAAACTCCGGGGAGTGCAGCTTGTAGCTGGCAATGAGCGCGAACAGCGTTCCGATCAGGAGCCACGCCATGCCGGCGAGGAAGAACAGCAGGACGGTTCCGCTGGTGGACTCGTCAATTTCGGCCAGCTCGGCCCGCCGGTCCCGGGACTCGGCGGTATCCCGCGGCGACAGCGCGGACATCACGCTCGGGGAGGCGGGGGTGCTCATGAGGAGATCCGGCCGGAACCGGAAACAAGGGCGCGGGGACGGTTGAGGACCACGTCGGTCATGCGGCCCACGGGTTCCTGCTCGTCAAACGGCAGGAGCGCGGCCTTGTCGGAATGGGAAAGCTGCCCGTTGCGCCCGGCCCACCAGAGGGCCCAGACGGCGACAGCCGGGAAGACCAGCGAGCTGCCGATCAGGATGAACGAAATGATTCCCATCGGTGCGGTGCTTACTCGTAGGAAACCTGCTTGAGCGACCCATCGAGGCGCTGGATCAGCTTCGCCCGACCGGCGGCATTGCCGTCCTGATTCAGGCCGGCCCACAAGGTCACCGCCTGACGGATCGGAAGCCGGTACACGCCATTGTCCGCCTTGATCACCCCGTAGTTGGCGAGGGCGTCCGTGCTTTCGGCGCGAAGGGTGGTCGAAATCTTGAGGCGTTCCTCGGCGCGGGCCACCCCGACGGGGGCCGGCTGGAAGAGGCGCTGCATGTACACCACCAGCGCGGCGATGATCAGGAAGGCACCGAGTGCGCCGGCCACCGTGGCCAGCACGGAAGCGGGACGGTTCTCCAAGGGATCGGAAGAGCTCATGGATGGGAAATGGCGACGGTTAGGTATCCTCGACGGCATAGCCCGCGCCCGTGACCTCGTGATGGGTCACAGCCTCCTTCAGGCGCGGATGCTTCTGGGGCCACTTGGGGAACTTCAGGTAATCCCGCCAGAAAAATGAGGCGAGCAGGGCCACGAGTCCAAACCAGCACAGCGGGTCGAAAAAGGTGATGGTGAGACCCTTCGGATACAGGACCGGCATGATATTGAACGTCATGTCCAGGTAATGCATGACCCAGGCCCACAGAATCATCGGGGCCATGACCGCCAGGCTCATCTTGGTGTCGATGCGCAGGAGGACGAGGAAGGGGAGGAAGAAGTGCCCGAAGAGCAGGGTCAGGCCGACCGCCCACCAACTGCCGCGTTCACGATCCACGTACCAGAAGGTCTCTTCGGGAATCGCGGCGTTCCAGATCAGGAAGTACTGGGAGAACCCGATGTACGCGTAAAAGACGGTGAAGGCGAAAAACAGGACGCCGATGTCATGAATCTGGCGCGGGAAGATCACCGGCTTCATCTCGCGGGTGCTCAGCCACCGGATGAGTCCGTAAATCGTCGCCAGCGTCACCCAGAAGCTTCCGGCGAAGTAGTACACGCCGTAGATCGTGGAGAAGAACTGCCATTGCAGGGACATCATCAACATGATGACCGCCAGCGTGAGCGAGAACGCAAAGGCGTAGATTCCCCAAGCGGCCAGCACCCGGGACTTCCGGGTCCAGATCGCGGAGCCATCCTTGTCCTGGGCCAGCGAGTACTTGCGGAAGGTCGTGGCCATCCACGCCCACAGGCCGAAGACAAACGCGAGAACCACATTGAAGGTGATCCGGTTGAACAGGACCTTCTTGACGTCCAGTGCGTGATCCGTCGCCGGGTTCACGTGCAGCCAGCGCCAGATTTCACCCTGCAGCAGCAGGAGGGGGATGAGCGCAAGAAACAGCGGACGCGTCAGGCAGGCGAGATGTTCCGCAATGCGCAACACCGAGACGCTCCATCCTGCATCGAAGAGATGGTGCAGGATGACGAAGATCAGTCCGGCCATGGCGATGCTGAGGCAGAACATGAAGGCCGTCAGATAGCTGTAGGCAAATCGCTGGAGGATCGTCGGCTCCGCCGTTGCGGCGGCCTCATGGCCATGGGCGGCCGCGGCCGGAGCGGCATGGGCATCCGCAGGGGCCGCAGGGGCGGCCGCGGCGGCGGGTTCGGCATGGTCGGCGGCCACGGCGGCCGGACCGAACACCAGGGCGGCGCCAAAGGCCATCAGGGCGGCCAGACGAAGGAAGGGACGAAATACGTTCATGGCGGGCCTTATTTCTTGAGGGACTGCAACACGGGCGCCGGCACGTCGGCCTCCACACCGAGGCGGCTCAGTTGGAGGGCCCGGAGATAGGCGATGATGGCCCAGCGGTCCTCGACCGGGATCTGGGCGGCGTATCCCAGCATGGTGTTCTTGCCGTAGCTGACGGTCTGGAAGATTTCACCGTCGGTCATGCGGATGATCCGCTGGTCCTGGAGGTTGGCGACCGTCGTCATGCCCAACTTCTTGGTGACGCCATTGCCGTCGGCCTGCGCGCCATGGCAGGGCTGGCAGTAGATGCCATACCGCTGTTCGCCGCCTTTCAGGAGTTCCAGGGTGATGGGCAGCGGGTTGACCTCGATGAAGGCCCCGTTGTCCTTGCCCGTGTTGACGGCGTTCTGGGCCCAGGTGGTGTTGTCCTTGAATCCGTGCCGCTGGGCGACCGTGCCCGCGACCTGGGGACGCGAACTCATGTTGTTCGCCCAGGCGTAGAATCCCGCGGTGGTCTCCGGGCGCAGTTTGAACTGCCGGTCCATGTCGGGGAAGATCTCGATGGGCGGACGGCGGGTCTTTTCCCCGCGGAATCCTGCGATCGACAACACCGCGACCACGGCGAGGACCAGGACCCCGAGCACCAGCTTGAAGCGGGGCCCGAGGAGCGAGAGGACGAAGAGGAAGATTTTCTCAAACATGGTTCAATCCTCCACGACCTCGACCGACGAGGCGCCGGCGTGTTGGAGCAGTTCGCGGGTTTTCTCAGTCGAAAACTTGGGATCCGCCATTTCGATGAAGACGAAGAACTTGTCGTCGGATGCCTTCTTGAAGCGCTTCACGTTGAAGAGCGGATTGTAGAGCCGGGGCAGTCCGTTGAGCAGGAACATGCCCCCGATCGTGCCGAAGGCGCTGAGGAGGATCGTGAGCTCGTAGCTGACCGGGAACGCGAATAGGGGCGTGAACAGCGGCTTGCCGCCAACCACCAGGGGGTAGTCCGCCTTGTTCATGAACCAGATCATCCACATGCCGAATGAGAATCCGGTCAGACCGCCGCAGAACGTGAAGTAGCCGACCTTCGACTTCTTCAGTCCCATGGCGTCGTCCATGCCGTGGATGGGGAACGGCGTGAAGACGTCCCACTTCTTGTAGCCGGCGTCGCGGACGGCGACGGCGGCATGCAGGATGTCCGCCGCAGTCTCGTACTGCGCCAGCAGGCCGATCGGTTGAGGAACGGGAGCGCTCATCGGGTCGGAATTCGGTGAAGGTTGATGCGCATCAGTGGTGCTCCTTGGCGCCGCCGAGCGGATGGTGCGGGTCCGCCTGCGGGGTCACGGCCTTGACCTCGCTGATGGCGATGGCGGGCAGGAACCGGATGAACAGGAGGAACAGCGTCATGAAGAGGCCGAAGCTGCCGACGAAGGTGAAGACGTCCACCCAGGTCGGGGTGAAGTAGCCCCAGCTCGACGGCAGATAATCGCGGTGCAGCGACGTGACGATGATCACGAAGCGCTCAAACCACATGCCGATGTTGACAACGATCGACACCAGCCAGACGAACCACATGGTCTTCCGGCACCACTTGAACCAAAAGAGGTGCGGGCTGATGACGTTGCAGGTGATCATGCTCCAGTAGGCCCACCAGTAGGGACCAAACGCGCGGTTCTTGAACGCGTACAGCTCGTACGGACTGCCGCCGTACCACGCGATGAAGAACTCCATACCGTACGCGTATCCGACCATGGAACCGGTCGCGAGGATGACCTTGCACATCAGCTCGACGTGACGGGTCGTGATGATGTCCTCGAGGTGGAAGAGGCTGCGCATGGGGATCAGCAGGGTCAGCACCATGCCGAATCCGGAGAAGATGGCGCCGGCGACGAAGTACGGCGGGAAGATCGTGGTGTGCCAGCCCGGAACCTGGGACACGGCGAAGTCGAAGGACACGATCGAGTGCACGGAGAGCACCAGCGGCGTGCTCAAACCGGCGAGGATCAGGTACGCCTTCTCATAGTTGCACCAGGCACGATTCGAATTGGACCAACCCAGCGAGAACAACCCGTACAGGGCCCCGCGGATCTTGTTCGTGGCCCGGTCACGCAGCGTCGCGAGATCGGGAATCAGGCCGACGTACCAGAACAGCAGCGAGACGGTGCCGTACGTCGATACGGCGAACACGTCCCACAGCAGCGGCGAACGGAACTGCGGCCAGATGTAGTTGGCGTTCGGGAACGGGATCAGATAGCCCGGCATGAGCGCGAACCAGACGCGTCCGGTATGCACCACGGGGAAGATGCCTGCGCACGCCACTGCGAACAGGGTCATGGCTTCGGCAGCGCGGTTGATCGAGGTACGCCACTTCTGCCGAAGCAGGAAGAGAACGGCCGAGATCAGCGTTCCGGCGTGACCGATGCCGATCCAGAAGACGAAGTTGGTGATGTCCCAGGCCCAGTCCGCGGGCTGGTTCAATCCCCAGACACCCACGCCCGTCGAGATCAGGTACGCGACGAGCGAGAACATCATTCCCATCCCGCCGAAGCTGATGATGAAGGCGGGCCACCACCACTTGGGCATCGGCTTCTCGCAGATGCCGGCGATGGCGTCGGTGATCCAGGCGAGGCTGCGTCCGTTGAGGACCAGCGGCTCGCGCACGAGTTCCTTCGGAGGCTCGGCGGCGGCGATCTTGGGCGGGGCGGCGTGGGAATCGGCGTGGGCCTTCTTCCCCTTCGAGTGGGCGTTGCCCCCGGCGGAAATGGCGGCGCTGGACATCAGGCGTGCCCTCCCTTGGCGGCGGCGGCCGGTTCGTGACCCCCGGATCCTCCGTGGCCATGTTCCTCAAACGGATTCTCGTGCCGGATCCGCTCGTAATCGCGGATCGAATCGGGCTCGGTGTAGGTGTTGGGCATCGCCGGATTCGGGTTGCGGATGCGCGCGAGGTAGGTCACCCGCGGCTTGTTGTCGAGGAAGCCGAGCACCGTGTAATTGCGCGGGTCGGCGATGGTCCGGTTCACGCTGGCCTCCGGATCCAGGGTATTGCCGAACACAATGGCATCGGCGGGGCAGGCTTCCTGGCAGGCGGTCTTCACCATGTCGCCCGGGACGCGCACGTTGCCGCTGTCCTTGGCAATGTTCTTCACCGCGATCTTGGCCTGCTCGATGCGCTGCACGCAGAAGGTGCACTTTTCCATCACGCCACGCATGCGGACGGTGACGTCGGGATTCTTGACCAGCTTGACGATCTCCCAGCCGGTCTCCTTGTACTGGTTCGGACCCAGCGGACCGTGGTACAGAGGGGATTCGATGTTGAAGAACATCCCGCCCGTCTCCTGGGCATAGCTGATCTGGCGCTTGTTGAAGTCGAAGAAATTGAAGCGGCGAACCTTGTACGGGCAGTTGTTGCTGCAGTACCGCGTGCCGATGCAGCGGTTGTAGGCCATGACGTTGAGGCCCTCACTATCGTGAACCGTCGCGTTGACCGGACAGACACTCTCGCACGGCGCGTTCTCGCAGTGCTGGCAGAGCATGGGCTGGATCACCATCTGGGGATCCGCAGCCGGCGTCTCGTCCTTGATCGGGAGGTTGACGTCGTAGCTGTAGTACCGGTCGATGCGCATCCACTGCATCTCGCGGCCGCGCGCCACCTGGTCCTTGCCGACGATGGGAATGTTGTTCTCCGCCTGGCAGGCCACGACGCAGGCCGAGCATCCGGTGCAGGACCCAAGGTCGATGGTCATCGCCCACTGGTTGATGTCCGAGCGGGTCCAGGGCTGAGCCTTGTACGGGCTCGTGTAGATGTTCTTGATCGAACCGTCCGGATTCCGGGGCACGTAGTTCAGGTGCCCGTCGAGATCCATGCCCTTCGCAAAATCCGGCTTCTTGGAGTACTCGGCAACCGTGGCTTCCCGCACCACCGGGCGCCCCTCCATGAGGCCATGTTCCTGGGTGACCGCCACCCGGTGCTTCCGCATCGCCTGCTCCAGCTTGGCGCCGCGGACCACGTGCCGGGAGGCAGCCTGGGTGAGGGGATAGGCATTGAATCCGCTGCCGCGACCCACACGGCCCACCTTGGTGCGGCCGTAGCCGAGGGCGCAGCCAATCACACCGTCCGCCAGTCCCGGTTGAACCCAGGCGGGACCCTCGATGCTGGCACCGCCCACGGTGACCCGGACGACGTACTGCACATACTGTCCATCGTGCGCCCGCTCGCTGCCTTGGATTCCCAGATCCTTCGCGGTCTTCGGCGACACCAGGACGACGTTCTCCCACGTCACCTTCGTCGTCGGTTCGGGAAGCTCCTGGAGCCACCCGTTGTTGGTGTTGCGTCCGTCGTCCACCTTCGCGTCGCGGAACAGGACCACCTCATACCCGGCGCCCGTCCCCGGCGTCACCTTGGCAAGGGCCTCGGCCACGCGGGCGGCATCAAACGAAAGCTGGGCCGGCTTTCCGGCGCTGGCGGCCAGGAATCCGTCGTGCAGGAACTGGCTCCACGCATTCTCATCCGCTCCGCCGAGCCCCTTGAAGGTCTCGCGGACCAGATCGTACGGCGTCGTGACCGGATGCCCCAGCAGGCGCGCCACGACCTCCAGATCGGAGAATCCGCCAAAGAGCGGCTGGATGAGCGGCTGGACCGGAAGCACCGTGCCATCCGTGCCGCGCGCATCGCCCCACGCCTCGAGGAAGTGGGCGGACGCGATGTTCCACTGGGCCACTTCGAAGGTTTCGTCCTCGTAATACCCGAGGCGAACCACGGACTTGGCCTTCTTCGCCGCCGCGGCAAACTTCAGGTCCGCCGGGGCATTGTAGGCGGGATTTCCTCCCAAAATCACCAGGGTCTCCACCTTGCCGGCATTCAACGCCGCCACGAGGTCGGAGATCGAGGCCGCATCGGACGGGGTCTCGGCGAGCCGCAACTCCACCGTCTTGCCGTGGGCCCCGAGAGCCTCGTTCAAGGCGGCCGCGATCAGGTGAACCGCCAGTGGCTGGGTGTAACCCGCCACCACGACCGCCTGTCCCTTGTGCTCCGCCAGATCCTTCGCACACGCCGCAGCCCATCCGGCAGGGGCCGGAGAACCCTGGGACAGCGTCTGCAGCGCCGCACCGAGGGCGCCGCCGGTGACCAACTGCGACGCCACCTGGGCCGCCACCTGGATCACTTCGCTCGGCTTCACCCGGAGACGGTGGTCCGCCTGCCCGCCGGTGATCGTCATCAGCGCCTCCACCACGTAGAGGCGGTTCATGTCCGTACCCGGCTTACGGCCCTTCGCGAAGCCGCGCATCATGCCCGTGGCGTCGGCCTCGGCACCAAACAGGTCGGCGTCGAGCGAGAGAATCCGCTTGGCCTGGTCGAGACGATACCGCGGCTGAACTTCGCCGGAGAACGCCGTCGAGGCGGCCGTCCGGTGAATGTGGAAATCCACCGGCTCGTAATTCACCCAGCGGGAGCGGCCATACTTGTCCGCCAACGCCGTCTGAAGCCGGGCCCGCGTCGGGGAACTGCTCCGGTCGGACAGGATCCACAGGCCTTCGCCCCCGTTGCCGCCGTACTTTTGGGCCAGTCCGGACAGCATGTCCGCAACCTTCGCGGCATCCACGTCATTGCCATTCTGCGTGTGGCGGATGGCACGATCCGGATCGTACAGGTTGAGGATCGCCGCCTGGACCTGGGGATCGGTGCCGGCACTCGCCGGGCACAGGGAATTCGGTTCCAGTTTGGTCGGCCGGCCGTCGGTCCACTTCGCCAGAACGGGCGTTGCGGAGCCACGGTTGGGGGCGGACGTCGCGAAATACTTCCAACCGCCGTGCAGGTAGTTCTCCGGCTGCTTGCCAAAGGGCAGCAACTGCTCTTCGGGACGGCGGCATCCGGTGGCCAGACCGCCCATTCCGGCCAGCAGGAAGCTGGCGGACATGAGCTTCATCCAGTCGCGGCGGGATTCGCCCTCCGGAGCGATACTCGCGCCGTCGGGGAATTCGCGCTCCAGCCACTCGCGGAACTGCGGCTGGTTGTCCAGCTGCTCCAGCGAGCGCCAGTATTTCCGGCCCGTTTCCGGCTCGGGACACGTCGGGGGAATCGTCTTCATCAGCGGTGGCAGACGGAACAGCTTTCGCCGGGTTTAACATTCCAATCGTGAACCAGCTGCTTGCCGTTCACCTGGCCCTTCCAATCCAGCTGCGTCACCAGATCCACGGGCCGGATGTAGTCTTCCGGCTTGCGGTGACAGTCGAGGCAGAAGCCCATGGACAGCGGTTTAGCGTGATAGACTTCGTCCATCTGGTTGACCGGGCCGTGGCAGTGCACGCAGCTGACGCCGCGGTTCACATGCACGGAATGATTGAAATACACGTAATCGGGAACCTTGTGGACCTGCACCCAGGGAATGGTCTGGCCGGATTGGTAGGAATCCCGGACCAACTGCAGCCGGGGATCCTCCTTCAGGATCTGGCTGTGGCAGTTCATGCAGGTGCTGGCGGCCGGAATGTTGGAGAACCACGACTTGTCCACGCCGTTGTGGCAGTAGCGGCAGTCCATCCCGAGCTGTCCGGCATGGACGGCATGGGAGAACGGCACCGGCTGGATCGGCTGGTAGCCGACGCGGGTATACTTGGGCGTGAGGTAGTACGTCACCCCGGCCAAGGCCAGGGTGGCCGTCAACCCGCCGGCAACCACGAGCTTGGGGCCCAACTGGTTTGCCCATCTGGGGAAGGAAAAGGCCATCGGTCAGCGTCGTTGCCGGGCTTGCACCCGGCGGTTCTTCGTCCTCATCGGCTTCGTTGAGCGATCTGCGACATCGCCCCGGCAAAACCCATGAATTCCTGGATTTCACCGGCTCCCCGCTCAAGGGAACCCGGACGATTTGCACGCAAAAACGCGGGGAAACACGTTCTCCCGTCCTGGAAATGACCGAAGAGCGTGCACCCGCGCCGGCGCACTCGTGAAAAAAATCACAAGCGCCCCCCGGAGAGCAAGCGTTCATTATTCAATCGCAAGCTCCCAACAGCGAAACGCCCCGATTTTCAGGGACTTTCCGCACGAAGATTCCCAAAAAAGATGAAGGAGATCACGGGAACTGTTCCCAAGGTGGGTGGTCCGGCCTCCAGGCGGTCCGCATCGCT
>JAEUHD010000170.1 GCA_016793645.1 Verrucomicrobiales bacterium | reverse complement strand
CAGCATCGAGGAGGAGTTTCGCAACGAATATGTCTCGGACCGCGTCCACACCGCGGGGACCGCGTTTCTGGGCCTGACGCTGGAATGCTCCCGCTGTCATGATCACAAGTACGATCCGGTCAGCCAGCGCGACTACTACTCGCTCGCGGCCTTTCTCAACAACATCGACGAATCGGGGTTGTATCCCCACTTCACGACCGCGACGCCTACGCCGACGCTGCCGCGATGGGAAGGGGACGCCAAGGCGCGCTACCAGAAGGTCGCCGCGGAATTGGCGGACGCGGAATCCCGACTGGCGGCGGCGACGACCGAGACGGGAGCGCGGTTCGAGGCGTGGAAGAAGACGGCCCAGGACGGATCAGTGTCCCCGGTGCTGCCGGTGGCGTTGTATCCGTTCGATTCCTTGGAGGGGAACGCGACGCCGGATCTGCGCAGTACGAACCGGGCGTCGCTTTCGGAGAATCCCACGTCGGTTCCCGGAGCCCGTGGCAGTGCCATCCAGTTCAGCGGCGACAACGGAGTCACGATTCCGGCGGTGGGAGAGTTCCATCGGACGGATCCGTTCTCCTTCGACCTGTGGATCCAGCCGGCCGAAACGCAGACGCGCGCCGTGGTGCTTCACTATTCCCGCGCCTGGACCGATTCCGGGAGCCGGGGCTACGAACTGGTGCTGGACCAGGGGCGCCCGTTTTTTGGTCTGATCCATTTTTGGCCCGGGAATGCCCTGGCCGTCCGGGCGAAGGAAGCCCTGCCCTTGGGACAGTGGACCCGGATCACCGTGACCTATGATGGCTCCAGCCGCGCCGCCGGAGTGCTGCTCTATCGCGACGGGGCGCCGTTGGAGGTGGAGGTCGTCCGCGACCACCTGACGCGGGACATCCTGCACCGCTCGCAATGGGGGGATGCCGACGCCGGTGGAATCCGTCTCTCCCTCGGGTCCCGGTTTCGCGACAATGGCTTTCGCAACGGCAAGGTGGACGAACTGCGCGTGTACGACACCTGCCTGACGCCAGCCGAGGTTCGTTCTTTGGATCCGGAGACGGGACGCACACCCGGAATTCCGGACGCGGAGACTTACCGGGTGCGGGTGGATCCAGTTTATGCCGCCGCCCTAGCGGACGCGCGGCGCCTGCGCACCCAGGAAAACGAACTCATCGGGTCGGTCCGCGAGATCATGGTGATGCGCGAGATGGACGGGCGGCGCCCGACGTTCGTGCTGAAACGGGGAGCCTACGACGCTCCGGCGGATCCGGTGCAGCCGGATGTGCCGAACCGCATCCTGCCGTTCCCGGACGGTGCGCCGCGGAACCGCCTCGGGCTGGCCCGATGGATGACGGATCCGCGGAATCCGCTGACCGCCCGGGTGGCGGCCAATCGCGCCTGGAAGCAGCACTTCGGACGGGGACTGGTGGGCACGCTCAATGACTTTGGCGCGCAGGGACAGCTTCCGACGCATCCGGAACTGCTCGACTGGCTCGCGGCTTCGTTCATCGAGTCCGGCTGGGATTTGAAGGCGCTGCACAAGTCCATCGTGATGTCGGCGACGTATCGCCAGGATTCCGACGCGCCGCCCGCGCTGGTGGCGAAGGATCCTGAGAACCGGATGTTGGCGCGGGGGCCGCGTCACCGCCTGAGTGCCGAACAGATTCGGGACAGCGCCCTGTTTGTGAGCGGTCTTCTGAATCCCGCGATGGGTGGACCCAGCGTAAAACCCTACCAACCGGCGGGCGTTTGGGAGGAGGCCGGCACGGGCAAGACCTACACCCAGGACCACGGGGACAAACTGTATCGCCGCAGCCTGTATACCTTCATCCGGAGAACCGCCCCGCCACCAGCGATGCTCACCTTTGACGCCGGCTCGCGCGAGGTCTGCACCGCCAACCGGGAAATCACGGCCACTCCGCTGCAATCGCTGGTGCTCCTCAATGACACTCAATTCATCGAGGCGGCGCGGGTGCTGGCGGAGAAGCTTTGGCGGGAACCGGCGTCCTCCGAGGACTCCCGGCTCTCCCAGGGGTTCCTTCAGGTGACGGGTCGAACACCGGATGCGGAGGAACGGCGGATCCTCTCCCGTCTTTACGACGAGCAGCATCGCCAGTTTGTGCAGAATCCCGGCGCCGCAGAAAAACTCCTCAAGTCGGGGGAACGGCCGGCCGACGCAGCACTTCCTCCGGCCGAAGTGGCGGCGGCCACCCTGGTGGTGAGCACCCTGATGAACCACGACGAATTCGTGATGAAACGATGAACTCCTCCCTGTGCACCGGATCCGTGCCGGCCGCGGCCCTCAGCCGCCGGCAGTTTCTCAATCGCTTTGGCATGGGCGTCGGCGGTGTCGCACTGGCCGACCTGCTCACGCCTGCCCGCACGCTGGGAGCGGCGGATCGTGGGGTGCTGGACGGAGCCCTGTCGTTCGCGCCCCGGGCGAAGCGCGTCATTTACCTGTTCATGGCGGGCGGCCCGTCGCAGTTGGAGACGTTCGACTACAAGCCGCTCCTGAATCAACGGCAGGGGGAGCCGCTGCCGGATTCCGTCCGGATGGGCCAGCGCCTGACGGGCATGTCGGGAAACCAGGCGATTCTTCCGCTGGCGGGATCCGCCTTCAAATTTCGGCAGGCCGGGAAGTCCGGCGCCTGGATCAGCGAATTGCTGCCGCACACGGCGGGCGTGGCGGACGATCTGTGCATCGTCCGATCCGTGTTCACCGAGGCGATCAACCATGACCCCGCCATCACCTTCCTCCAGACCGGATCCCAGTTGAGCGGGCGTCCCAGCTTTGGTTCGTGGGTTCACTACGGCCTGGGCAGCGACAATGAAAACCTTCCGGCGTTCGTCGTCCTGATCACCCGGGGCAAGGTGGACCAACCGCTCTATTCGCGCCTGTGGGGCAGCGGATTCCTGCCGTCCCGATACCAGGGCGTCCAGTTCCGGTCCGGCAAGGATCCGGTGCTGTACCTGTCCAATCCGGACGGCATCTCTCCGGAGAGCCGCCGGCTCATGCTGGATCGCCTCCGGGATCTGCATCAGCACGCAGCCGAGGTGTCAGGCGACACGGAGATCGACACGCGGATCGCCCAGTACGAGATGGCCTATCGGATGCAGACCAGCGTGCCCGAGGTCATGGATTTATCGGGCGAACCGGAGTCCGCTGTGGCCGCATACGGTCCGGATGCCCGCAAGCCGGGGACGTTCGCCGCGAATTGCCTGCTGGCCCGGCGACTGGCGGAGCGCGGGGTGAAGTTCATCCAGTTGTATCACCAGGGCTGGGACCAGCACGGCGGATTGCCGGGTGGCATCCGCACCCAGTGTCGGGAAACCGACCAGCCCTGCGCGGCGTTGATCACCGACCTCAAGCAACGTGGGTTGCTGGAGGACACCCTGGTGGTGTGGGGCGGCGAGTTTGGTCGCACCAACTACTCGCAGGGCAAACTGACGGCGACCGACTACGGGCGGGACCATCATCCGCGGTGCTTCTCCGTCTGGATGGCGGGTGGAGGATCGCGCGCCGGCACGGTCTATGGGGCGACCGACGAGTTCGGATACAACGTCGTGGAGTCGCCGGTGCACGTCCATGACCTGCACGCCACCCTGCTGCACCTGCTCGGAATCCAGCACGAACAGCTCACCTTCAAGTTTCAGGGACGCCGCTTCCGCCTCACGGACATTCACGGCGAACTCGTGAAGGGGATCGTTCAGGCTTGACCGCGTCCGGGGTCGCGGGCGTTGCTCCTGTCATCCCATGAATCGCGAGGAAATGCTGAACCGGGTGTCCCATCACCCGGACCCTTGGAGCATCATCATCATTGGTGGCGGCGCCACAGGCATGGGAGTGGCCGTGGACGCGGCGTCCCGCGGCTACCGCACGTTGCTCCTGGAGCAGCATGACTTCGGCAAGGGAACCTCGAGTCGCAGCACCAAACTGGTCCACGGCGGCGTTCGCTATCTGGAGCAGGGGAACGTCTCGCTGGTGATGGAGGCCCTGCGCGAGCGCGGCATT
>JAEUHD010000162.1 GCA_016793645.1 Verrucomicrobiales bacterium | reverse complement strand
CGTTCCAATTCCTCCACCACCCGCAGGCTTTGCCGGTTGTGCTCAAATCCCCCATTGCCCTGCATCAGCCGATCCAGGGCATGTTCCCCGGTATGCCCCACGGGTGAATGGCCCAGGTCGTGGGCCAGGGCAATGGTTTCAGCGAGATCTTCGTTCAGTCCCAGCGCCCGTGCCAGGTTCCGGGAAATCGCCGCCACCTCCATGGTGTGTGTCAGGCGGGTCCGAAGATGGTCCCCGGTGCCGTTGAGAAACACCTGGGTCTTGTACTCCAGACGCCGGAAGGCCCGGCTGTGGATGACCCGGTCGCGGTCCCTTTGGAACTGGGTCCGCCACTCCGGAGGGTCCTCCTCGTGGTGGCGCCCGCGGCTTTCCCCGCTCAATTGGGCATAACCCGCAAGAAACCGGCGTTCGCGTTCCTCCAGGTCCGTTCGCGTCACCGGTCCACGGGATTCGGGAACGGAAATTCGGCGTGCCATGGGCCTGACGATGGTCGGAAAGGCAGGGTGTTGTCACGCCGTCGTGCAGGGGGGCGTCCCGGGCATGGATCCAATTCCATCGGCTCTGCATTGCCTGCCGGTCCGAACGAGGGCTACGTTACGGGTTTGGGATTGCACGACTCCATGAACATCTACTCCGACCCCACCTTCGACATGGCCTGCCGCCAATTCGACGGTGTCGCCGACCGGCTTCAGATTCCCGTCTCCGAGCGGGAACGCCTCAAGGCCCCGAAGCGCGCCCTGGTGGTGGCGGTCCCCACGCGGATGGACGACGGAACGACCCGGGTGTTCTCGGGATATCGGGTCCAGCACCACCTGACGCTGGGCCCCACCAAGGGAGGTATCCGCTATCATCCGGACGTTTCGCTCGGCGAAGTGGCGGCCCTGGCGATGTGGATGAGCTGGAAATGCGCCCTCGCCGGACTTCCCTACGGCGGCGCCAAGGGCGGTGTCACCGTGGATCCCCGGGAACTCTCCACCGGCGAACTGGAACGCCTCACCCGTCGATTCACCCAGGAACTCCTGGGATTCATCGGGCCCCAAACGGACATTCCCGCGCCCGACGTGGGCACCAACGAACAGACCATGGCGTGGATGATGGACACCGTCTCCGTCCACGCCGGTCATTCGGTTCCCGGGGTCGTGACCGGAAAGCCGATTGTGATCGGGGGCTCGCTTGGGCGACGCGAAGCGACGGGGCGTGGGGTGGCCTATCTGGCGGGGCGCGCAATGGACACCCTGGGGATCGCGAGTTCCGGGGCCACCGCGGTGGTCCAGGGCTACGGCAATGTCGGGGCCATCGCCGCCCATTCCCTCAGTCGTCAGGGCTTCCGAATCCTCGCCGTCAGCGACGTGAACGGCGGACTGTACCATTCCCGCGGTCTGGACATGCCGCGGGTGGATGCCTGGGCCCAGTCCCACGGTACCCTGGCCGGATATCCGGAGGCGGAACCGATCCGCAATGCCGAGCTTCTGGCCCTGCCCTGCGACGTGCTCGTGCCTGCGGCCATGGAACGCCAAATCACGGGGGAAAATGCCGGACGCATTCGTTGCAGGATTCTCGCCGAAGGAGCGAATGGTCCGACCACTCCCGATGCCGACGGGATCCTCGCGGAACGGGGGGACGTGTTCGTCATTCCCGACATTCTCTGCAACGCGGGCGGGGTCGTGGTGAGCTATTTCGAATGGGTCCAGGGCCTCCAATCCTTTTTCTGGACCGAGGCGGAAGTCATGGATCGCCTCTTTCGAATCCTCGAAGGGGCGTTTGTTCAGACCCTCCAATTGTCCCGCCGGGAGTCCATTTCGATGCGGACGGCGGCGTTGAGCCTCGGCATTCGGCGGGTTTGGGAGGCCAAGCGGGCCCGCGGCCTGTTCCCTTGAGACGCGGCACCCGGGGCGAAGGATGCACGGTTGGACTTCCAAGGTCCCCTGCCCCACACTGGCCCGTCCGATGAGCAAGCGCTTCTTCCTCACCACCGCCATTGACTATGTGAACGGGGCACCCCACCTGGGGCATGCCTATGAAAAGGTCGTGGCGGATGTGATCGCTCGCTCCTGCCGCAGCCGCGGGGGAAGTGTCTTTTTCCTCACCGGACTCGATGAACACGGCCAAAAGGTTCAGCAGGCCGCACAGGAACAGGGAAAGTCACCCCAGGAATACTGCGACGCCCTGGCGGAACAATGGAGGGACTTTGTCGCCCGCCTTGGTATTTCCAACGACGACTTCATCCGCACCACCGAGCCGCGGCACCAGCGGGTCGTGCAGGCCATCCTCACCCGCCTCCACGCCGAGGACCATTTCTACAAGGCTGAGTATCGCGGTTTTTACTCGGTCAGGGAGGAGACGTTCCTCACGGAAAAGGACCGGAATCCCGACGGCACCTGGGATCCCAAGTGGGGAACCGTGAACGAGCTGGTCGAGGAGAACTGGTACTTCCGCCTTGGGCGTCATCAGGCCTGGCTGATCGAGCACATTGAAGCGAACCCGGGGTTCATCGAACCCGAAACCCGCCGGAACGAGGTGCTGGGGTTCCTCCGCAGCCAAACGCTTGGGGACCTCTGCATCTCCCGTCCTGCATCCCGTCTGGCGTGGGGAATTCCCATCCCGTTTGACCCCGGGTACGTCACCTATGTCTGGTTTGATGCATTGGTGAACTATTTTTCGGTCCCGGTTTCCCGGGGCGATCCGGCGGCGTCCGCTCCCCTGGGCGGACCGCCTCCGGCACCCTCCGATCTGGAACCGGTGTGGCCGCCGGATGTGCATCTCATCGGCAAGGACATCCTCAAATTCCATGCCGTGTACTGGCCCATCATGCTTCGCGCCCTGGGGGTGCCGCTGCCCCGGAAGCTTCTGACGCACGGCTGGTGGCAGAAGGACGGGGCAAAATTGAGCAAGTCCACGGGCAATGTGGTGGATCCCCTCGCGGTGGTTGCGGAGTGGGGCCTGGACGCCTTCCGGTATTATGTGGTGCGTGAACTGGACATCGGTCCGGATGGCAACTGGACGGACGAAGGGTTCCGCGTGCGGTACAACGCCGAACTGGCCAATGGGCTTGGGAACCTGCTCAACCGCTCGGTGAACATGCTCAACCGCTACCGCGGCGGAGTGATCCCCCAGGTATCCACCGAGTTGTCGGCCGACACGGAAACCGCCGTCCGCGAAACCGTCTCCCATCTGGAGGCCCATCGGCTTCAGGACGCCCTCGTTTCGATCTGGTCCCTGGTCAACCGGGCCAATCTTTACGTCGAACAAACCCGTCCCTTCAGCCTCGCCAAGGATCCTTCGCAGGCGGCGCGGCTGGATGAGGTGCTCTACAATCTGGTCGAGGTCTGCCGGATCCTGGCGGTGTTGCTGTGGCCGTTCCTGCCGGGGACCTCCGAGAAGATCTACCTCCAGTTGCAGGCGTCCGGGTCTCCGGATCGCATGGACCGCGCCGCCTGGGGAGGTCTGAAGCCCGGGGATCGAATCGGGGCGGCCGAACCGCTGTTTCCGCGCAAGGATCTGAAGTAGGGATCCGGGGTCCGGGAATCACCCGGTGGCGCTGCTTTAGTCTTGGACGGACCTCGGGGGGAAGTGTTCCCTTCCCCGGTTCCCGCGGCGCCCCATGAATCCCCGCATTCTACTCGTCACCGTATCGCTCGGACTCAGCCTTCTGATCGGGCTCGTGGTCTCCCGGCGTAACGTCCCCGTCGCGGCCGAGAACGCAAAGCCGGGTGGGAAGATCCGGATCGGCCTGTCGCTGGACACGCTGAAGGAGGAGCGCTGGCAGCGGGATCGTGACCGATTCGTTGAGGAGGCCACCCGGCTCGGCGCGGAGGTGTTGACGCAGTCGGCCAACTCCGATGACGCCGCCCAGATGCGGGACGTGGAGTCACTGATCAGCAGTCGGGTGGATGTCCTGGTCATCGTGCCCCACAACGGCGAGGCCATGGCCAAGGGTGTCCGCGCCGGCAAGGCCGCCGGAATTCCGGTGATTTCCTACGACCGGCTGATCCGGGACAGTGATGTCGATCTCTACATCAGCTTCGACAACATCCGCGTGGGCGAACTGCAGGCGCAGTATCTTGTGGACCAGCTCCGGGGAAGGAAGGCGCGCCTGGTCCGGATCTACGGCTCAAAAACCGACAACAATGCGGTGCTGTTCAAGGCAGGACAGGACCGGGTCCTGCAACCGCTCATCGATCGCGGGGACTTGGAAGTGGTGTTTGAGGACTGGGCGCTCGATTGGAAGCCCGAGAACGCGAAGAAGATCGTCAACGCAGCCATCACCGCCAAGGGGAGGAACCTCGACGCCATCCTCGCTTCGAACGATGGCACCGCAGGAGGAGCCATTCAGGCGCTCACCGAGGAGGGATTGGCCGGGAAAATCCTGGTCACGGGACAGGACGCGGAACTCGCGGCAGTCCAGCGCATCCACCGCGGAACCCAGGCCATGACCATTTACAAGCCCGTCAGCCGCCTCGCGGCCCGGGCGGCTTCGACCGCGGTGGCCATGGCGCGACGCCAGGTCATCATCGCCAATGGTGCCGTCAACAACGGGTTCAAGGACGTTCCCAGCATCCTGGAGGAGGTCGTCGTGGTGAATCGGACCAATATTCTGGAGACGGTGGTGCGGGATGGCTTTCACCGCGCCGAGGACTTGAAGTGATCCGGACGTCCCGTCCCACTCCCATGCCGCTGCTTGAGGCCCGCCAGTTGACGAAGCGATTCCCCGGGGTTGTCGCCCTGAACGGGGTGAGCTTTGACCTTCATCCGGGCGAGGTGCACGCCCTCTGCGGAGAAAATGGCGCGGGAAAATCGACCCTGATCAAGACGCTCTCGGGCATCCATCCCTTGGGGAGCTACGAAGGGGAAATTCGGGTGGATGACCGGCCGGTGTCGTTTCGCTCTCTTCAGGACGCCGAGGCGGCGGGCATTGCAGTGATCTACCAGGAACTGGCCCTGGTGGAGGAAATGTCGGTGGCGGAGAACATTTTTCTCGGCCACGAACCCCGGCGCGGTCCCTGGGTGGACTGGGATGAGGTCCGCGTCCGGGCCGTGCGCTTGCTGGAGCAATTCCGGATCCAGCTCGACCCGGACATCCCGGTCCGTGAGCTCGGCGTCGGGCAGAAGCAACTGGTCGAAATCGTCAAGGCCCTCGCCAAGAAGTCGCGCATCCTGATCCTCGACGAACCCACGGCCGCATTGGCGGAGACCGAGGTGGCGATCCTTCTCGGAATCCTCAGGGAACTCCGGAGCGCCGGCGTGGGTTGCATCTATATCTCCCACAAGCTCGGAGAAGTGATGTCCCTGGCCGACCGCATCACCGTACTGCGCGATGGCGCGAGCATCACCACCGTGAAGGCGTCTGAAGCGGATATTCCCGGCATCATCCGCCACATGGTGGGACGCGAGATCAAGGATCTCTTTCCCCGCGACCGTCCGGCTTCGGTGGGACCGGTTCTGCTTTCGGTTCGCAATCTCGACGCGGCACCCGATTCCGAGTCCTCCGCCCGGTTGACCGGGATCGGGTTTGACGTCCGGGCCGGGGAGGTGCTGGGCATCGGCGGCCTGATGGGGGCGGGCCGGTCGGAAACCCTGATGCATCTTTTTGGCGCCTGGGGCACCCGACTTTCGGGCGAGGTTGAGCTGGGCGGGCGGCGTTACGACCTCCCCGCACCGGGCGAGTCCATCCGGCGCGGACTCGTCATGGTGACGGATGACCGCAAGCGGTATGGTCTCCACCTCGAACAGCCGATCGGATACAATCTTTCGCTTTCCTCCCTGGACCAGGTGACCCGGAACGGCCTGCTGGACGAGGCGGCGGAGACCTTGCTGGACCAGGGATTCTTTGACGCGCTTCGCATCAAGGCGCCGGGACTGGACGCCGTGGTGGGAGGGCTTTCGGGGGGGAACCAGCAAAAGGTCGTCATCGGAAAGGCCCTGATGACCGATCCCAGGGTGGTGTTTCTGGACGAACCCACCCGCGGAATCGATGTCGCCGCAAAGCTGGAGGTCTATCAACTGATCAACCGCCTGACCGCCGAGGGACGTGCGGTGGTCCTGGTGTCCAGCGAACTTCCCGAATTGATGGGGATGAGCGACCGGATTGTGATGCTCCACGAAGGGACGGTTGGCGGAACGTTTCTCCCTGCCGAATACGACCCGGAACGACTGATGGCCGCAGCCATGGGTCGGACTCCCGTCGCCGAGGACTGAAACTGACATGAACGCCTCCCCCTCTGTTGCCGCGACTCCCGACGCTCCGCAACTCCGACCCGGTCGCGCGGCCGTCCGGGAATTGACCATGCCGGCCATGCTCGGCGTGATCTGGATATTCTTTGCCCTCGTTTCCCCGCAGTTCCTGAGCGCACGAAACCTATCGATGCTGCTCATCGAACTTTCCATCACGGCGACGCTGGCCGTCGGGATTCTCCTCGTCCTGATTCCCGGCCACACGGATCTGTCGGTGGGCGCCGGCGCCGGACTGCTGGGGGGCATCGCCAGTGTCCTCGTCTTCCGCCTGGGATGGCCCGCACCGGCGGCCCTCCTCCTGAGTCTCGGGGTGGGCCTGCTGCTGTACCTGGGAATGGGAGCGTTCATTGTGCGGTACCGGATCCAGGCCTTCATCGTGACCCTGGGGGCGATGCTCGCCTTCCGCGGCGGATTTTGGCTCGTGATCCGCAGCGTCACCACCCCGGTGGTCCGCGGGGGGGAATCCAACCTCTATTCCCTGCTCACGACATACTATCTTCCCCCCTTCGCGGGACTGCTCCTCGCGGTCCTGGTGTGCGGGGTCCTTGCCATCGTGACAGTCCGCGGACGCCGACGCCGGCAGGCGGCCGGAGCCTCGGTGGAACCGGGGGAATTGGCGTTTCTAAGGACCTTTGCCGGTGCCCAGGGGATCCTCCTGGTGGTGTTGGTATGCAACCAGTACCGCGGACTTCCCCTCGCCTTCCTGATCCTTTGCGCGGTGGCCGTGTCGATTCACGTGCTCACCCGCCACACTCCGTTTGGTCGCTACCTGTATGCGATCGGAGGAAACGAGGAGGCGGCGGTGGTTTCGGGGATCCCGACCCGGCGTACCGTGACGACGGCGTTTCTGATCCTGGGCGGAATTGTTGCCGTCACCGGTTTCATGGCGACGGCCTATTCCGGAGCGTCCACAACGACCGTCGGAGACCTGATGGAACTCGACGCCATTGCGGCCTGCGTGATCGGCGGGACCAGCCTGAAGGGGGGGCGCGGATCAGTTCTCGGCGCGCTGTTTGGCGCTCTCATCATGGCAAGCCTGCTGAACGGAATGACCCTCCTCAGCGTGCTGCCGGAGACGAAATACATTGTCCGCGGACTCGTCCTCGTGTTCGCGGTCTGGATGGACGTCTCCTTCCGGAGGCGCTAGCCCGGATCGTTCACACTCTTTCGTCACGAGGCGCAGCGAAAGCCTGTCGGGCAAGGCGGCCGAAGCGATTCCGAACCGGGCTGTATGGGGACATACTGTCCGGTGGGGAACGCGAGGCCAACGTCGCCAGACGGGCTTGCAGCCAGCCGCAGTAGAACGAGTGAGAACGATCCGGGCCAGCCCGGATGGTCCGCGTCAGTCCCGACTCCAGCCGATGAGATGATCCTTGTCGAACACGAGCCGGCGACCGTCCTGGGCGATCACCACCGTGGTGATCCGCGGGGGAATGTAGGAGGCACCGGCAAACTTCGAGCGGGACACCATTTCCCAGTACTCGTCGTCCACCCTCCGCTGTCGCACCCGCGCCTCCTCGATGGGGCCGGTCATGTCCTCCTTCGTTCCCGCCAGGACCCGCTCCACCTGGGTGTAGCTCATGCCCGTCTTCAGGTGATCCCATCCTCCCCCCTCCGGGGTGGATGCCGTGGTGCACCCCGGGGAAAGGGATCCGGCGACAGCCAGCCAGCCAGCCAGCAGGATCATTGGGAATCGAGGAGTCATTGCGGATGCCCTGGAGGGCGGGCCAGCGTCATCCTTCCCCAGCCGCCAAGGCAAGCGTCTGTTGTCGCGGGTGGGCGCATGCAATTCTGGGAATCCCCTCCCGCGGGCGTGAAGTCCGCCATCACCGGAGCAGCCATAGGAAAACCATGGCGACCGCCGTCGGGAAAAGCGCACCCCGCAGCAGTCCCAGCGGGCTGATGCCATCCTGGCCAAACACCCGGGCGCCCTGGAGGATTCCAATCCCGGCCGGATTCGGGGCATTGGCGATCACCGTCAAGCCGCCCCCGGTCACGGCACCCGCCACCAGCGCGTAGCGCAACGGTTCCGGCAAGCCCTCCACGAGGGTTCCGAGATAGGTGAGCGCCGCGTTGTCCGTGATGGCCGTGAGGGCGGTGGTTCCAAAGAACAGGGCATTGCCGCCAAGGCTTTGGATGAGGGGCTTCAGCCAGTAGCCCTGAAGGGATCCCAGCGTGACCAGCCCCGCGAGGAAGAAGCCCACCAGCAGTCCCTCCCGGAGCTTGAGCGGATCCTGATGCGCCCGGGTCGCCGTCACCAACCCCAGGAAAAGGACGAAGACCCCGAAGAAAACGTCCGGATGGTGGGCGAAGACCACCACCATTCCCAGGAATGCAAGGTGGACCGCCGTCAGCCAGGGCGGGACGGGCTGGGCGGCGCCGGTTTCGAAGGGAACCGCCGAAAGTTCCCGTCGGAACCAGGCCACGGTCAGGAGGGTGGACGTCACGCAGGCGGCCGCGGCCCGCCATCCAAAATGGGTGAGCATGAAGCCCGCATCCCAATGCCACCGCGAAGCGACCATGAGCACGGGAGGCGCGGCGAAGTGCGTCAACGTTCCTCCGATGGAAACATTCACGAACAGGAGTCCCAGGGTCGCATACGCCAGTCCGCGGCTGATGCCGCGGTCGAAGTATCGCTCCTTCAGGAGCAGCGCGAGGAGGGTCATGGCGGCGGGTTCGGTGATCAGGGAGCCGAGCAACGGCCCCAGCGACAACGCGGCCACGTAGAATGCGAGGGACGGCGGCCCCGGCACCGCCCGTGAGGCCCCGGCGATCAGGACTTCCGCGAATCGCACCACCGGTCGCGTCGCGGCAATCACCATGATCACCAGCACAAACTTGGGCTCGGTGAAATTGAGCCCCTCCACGTACGCCGTCGCCTCGTGCAGGGACCCCCGCAGGACCGCGATCCCAAGGAACAGCGCGGCGGCCCAGAGGCCGAACACCACCTCGGTTTCGGCGAGGAAATGAAGCAGGGATTCCTGGACCGAACCCGCCGGGAATCGATGGGACCACGCGGCAAATCTCCGGACCGCGAAGGTGTGGGCAACCGCGAGCGCAAAGAAAACCGTGGCCAGGTACTCCATGGGCCGTCCGGAGTACCGGAATTGCGGACGGGCGTCGAGCCGGGGACGAATCCGCTGCCCCGGCGGCCGCGGTGCGCCCGCGCCCCATCCCATTCCGAACCGACGCCCGCCCCTGATCGCCGTTTCGTCAACGGGAGACGGGGAGTCCCTCCGGAAAAATGCGTCATCCTCCGGCGGCAGAAGGCTTGATCATCCCCCCGTGAATTGAGTAAGTTCGCTCCCGCTCGCCCCGTTCGCCCCAGGTTCCGGGCGGCATTCCCGTTCCAACCCAGGTCCTTGGGAATCGATGATCGCCTCCCCTGCCCTCAAGGCGGGGTGGTTCGCCGCGCAAAGAGTTACCCAGTAAATAATCCATTTCTTGGCGTAAGACTTTTTTCACTTGCCGAGTTACTGAAGTAGGTAATTACTCATTTATGCCCACGCTCCGCCGCCCCCGCCTTTTCGTGTTGGCGCTCCTCCTCCTTCTGCCCTCCCGGATCCTACTGGCCGACCCCCAGTTGTGGCAGATCGGCACCAACAATCCCACCGGGGCTGGTACCGGCGAGTTCTCGATCCAGAATGGTGTCAACGATGCCCCGCCAGGATCCCCGACGGCACTCGATGACGACTACTATTTCCCCGGGACCTATCCGGCGGGCTTCAACGGCCTGGCGTCCGCGCTGACCGTGGCGACCGCCGAGTCCTGGCTCAACTGGGAGAGTGCGCTGACCGGGGGCGACCGGACCAACCGGATTCATTTCAACCTGACCAGCGCGCAGGTGACGCCCTCCTCCTGGTTCCGGCTTTCGACCGAATTTGCGGGGGCCGGGGCGTCCATAGGCTCCACCAACCTCGGATTCGGGGACCACGACATCGTGGTCCTGTTCAAGAACGCGTCAGGAACCCCGACGGTCATCTATTCCAACCGGATTTCCGCCCCGACCAACCTGGTTATCGAATTCCCGATGAGCACGGTCGCTTCCACCGCAGGGGCCAATACCATCGAGTTCGCCCGGGTCGGCCCCATCATCGCCGGCACCTCCTTCTACATTTCGTTCGACTATGTGTTCCTTGAGGCGGATGCCGGGGGGAATGCCCCCCCGGTTCCCACGCCCGTGGGCGCGGTGTCCGTGAATGAACTCAGCCCGCTGACGCTGAATCTCGCGACGACGGATGCCGACTCGACGGCCGCGGAACTGGTCTACCAACTCCTTTCCGGCCCGGCCGGTCTCGCGGTCTCCTCCGCCGGGGTGGTGACCTGGACCCCGACCGAGGCACAGGGGCCCGGGCCCTTCCCGGTTTCCGTGCGCGTCACCGATGCGGGTGTGCCGCGGATGAGCGCCACCAACAATTTCTCCATCACGGTCAACGAGGTCAACACGGCGCCGACCACCACCGCCGTCCCGAACAGCACGTTCGACGAGGGCACCAGCTATAGCGCCCAGATCAACGCTTCGGACGTCGACCTCCCTGCAAACACCTTCAGCTACTCCGTCGTTTCCGGTCCTTCCGGCCTGACCGTTTCCCCTTCCGGCCTGGTGACCTGGCCGTCCACCGAATCGTCCGGTCCGTCCGTCAACACCGTGTTGATCCGGACCTCCGACAATGGAAGTCCGATTCTCAGCGTGACCAACACCTTTACACTGACGGTCCGTGAAGTGAACCAGCCGCCGGCCCTGCCGGTGCCCGGCACCGCGACCATCAACGAAGGAAGCACCTATTCGGTGCAACTGGCGGCGACAGACCCCGACCTTCCCGCCAACACACTCACCTATGCGCTCGTCTCCGGTCCGGCAGGCCTGACCGTCAGCGGCGCCGGACTGATCAACTGGGTGACCTCCGAGGCGACCGGACCGGTCACAACCACCGTGCAGGTGAAGGTGACCGACAACGGCACGCCGGCCCTGAGCACCACCAACCAGTTCCAGATTGTGGTCCAGGAGGTAAACGTGGCCCCCGTCCTGCCCACGGTGACCACGCAGTATGTAGATGCGCTGTCTCCCATGGCGCTGACCATCCCGGCCACGGACGCGGATCTTCCCGCCAACAGCCTGACCTTCGCGCTGTTGGGTGGGCCTTCGGGACTCACCCTCTCCACCTCGGGCCTCGCCTCCTGGACGCCGACGCCGGCGCAGATCCCCTCCACGAACACCGTGCAGTACAAGGTGACCGACAATGGGACTCCCCCGCTGTCCGCCACCAACCAGTTCACGGTCATCACGCGGACCGCAACGCTCCGGTACTTGTGGCAGATTGGAACCGAGGCGACTCCCGGAAACTCCGGGGAATTCAGTTCGCAGAACAACATCAATGACCTCGCTCCCGGAAAGGTCACCCGCCTCGCATCCGATCCGGAATACAACGCAGGCACCAATCCTACGGCGGATGACGACTACTACTTCGAGGGCATTTATCCCGCCGGCTTCAACAACCTCACCTCGTTGATCCAGGTGCCGAACGATGAGCCGACGACGGCATGGGAGAGCAGTCACACCCTCGGGGATCTCACGAACCGCATTCACTTCCGCCTCGGCCCCGCCCAGGTGGTCGGCGGTTCCCAGCTCCGGTTCTCCTTCAAATTCTACACAGGCGCGCGGTATTCCAACAACATCGTCCAGTCCTTTGGCGATCACGACATCGTGGTGCGATTCCGCAACGGGCTGGGCGCAGCCTCGATCCTCTATTCGGGACGGATCTCCGCGGCCACCAACATGAGCCTTCTCTTTGGAGCTACGGGAGCACAGGCGACCCTGGGACCCAACACGATTGAAATCGTTCGGACCGGTCCGACGGCCGTCAACACCTCCTACTGGATCACCTATGACTATCTTCGGCTGGAGGCCGACGCCAGCGGCAACACGTCGCCTGTGCCCACTCCCGTCGCGGATACCCCGATTGATGAAATGGTCCCCTTTGCTCTGGCACTGGGGGCAACGGACACCGATGTCCCCTCCCAGACCCTGCTCTACGAGAAGATCTCAGGCCCCGCAAGCCTGACCGTCAGTCCCACGGGCCAACTCAACTGGACTCCCAATGAATCCGATGGGCCGGCAACCGTTCCGGTCAGCGTTCGGGTCACTGACTCGGGATCGCCCCCGCTGAGTGCCACGAACAATTTCAATTTGATTGTCCGCGAGGTGAACCGCCCTCCTGTCCCAGTACCCGCGGGTCCGCAGACCATCGACGAAATGGTGGCGTGGTCCCTTCCGCTGTCGTCCACGGATCCGGATCTCCCTGCGAATACTCTCACTTACTCGAAGCTCACCGGGCCCGGGACTCTGTCCGTCACCAACGGAATTGTCACCTGGACCCCCGGAGAGGCGGAGGGGCCGGGCGTTTATTCCGTCAATATCGTGGTCACGGACTCGGGGACTCCTCCCCTCTCGGCGACCAACAGTTTCTCGGTGACGGTCCGGGAGGTCAACCGCCCCCCTTCGATCACTTCCCTTCCCCAACAAAATGCCCCGGAACTCAGTCCGTTCATCCTCAATCTGTCCGCCTCCGATCCGGATCTGCCTGCGAATACCCTGAGCTTCTTCCTCGTTTCCGGTCCCTCGGGACTGACGGTCAGCACAGCGGGTGTGGTCAATTGGATTCCGACGGAGGATCAGGGGCCTTCAACACCCACGGTCACGGTCGGGGTGATCGACAGTGGCACCCCTGCCCTGAGTGCGACGAACTCGTTCGTGATTGCCGTCTCTGAAACCAATGCGCCTCCGGTATTTCAACCCATTGCCGATGCCACCATTGACGAGCTGACCCTCCTGAGTTTTTCCATCACGGCGACGGACTCGGACCTGCCGGTAAATTCCTTCACCTACGGTCTCGTCAGTGGGCCGTCCGGGTTGGGGGTATCTGCCGCGGGGTTGGTGACCTGGACTCCGACGGAGGCTCAAGGCCCGTCAACGAACGTTGTCCTGGTCAAGGCGACCGACAATGGAACGCCCCAGCGCAGCGTTACCAACCAATTCACTGTCATCGTCCGGGAGGTCAACACGGCGCCTACCACGGTTTCGCTGGGGGTGCTGACCCTCGACGAGCTCACCCCCCTCTCCGCAACCGTCACTGGATCCGACGGGGACATCCCTGCGAACATACTCACCTACGAACTCGTCAGCGGTCCCGGCGGCTTGACGGTTTCCACGTCCGGAGCCGTAGCCTGGAACCCGGGTGAGGCGGATGGTCCCGCCACCAACACCGTGCTCGTCCGGATCAAGGACGACGGCAACCCGCAGTTGAGCACCACCAACCAGTTCACGGTGGTCGTCCGCGAGGTCAACACCGCGCCTGCGATCGCGTCCGAACCTCCCACGACAGTCTCCCAATTGGCGCCGCTGTCGCTCGCATTGTCCGCAGCCGATGCGGACCTGCCGGTCAATGTGCTCACCTTCAACCTGCTCTCCGGGCCCGCAGGCCTCAATGTCTCCAGCGGTGGACTGGCCACCTGGTCGCCGTCGGCGGTGTTCAACAACACCACCAACACTTTCGTTGTGAGGGTCACCGACAATGGGTCGCCCAGCCTGAGCGGCACGAATCAATTTACGGTCATTGTCCGCGATCCCGAGTCCAGGACCCTTTGGGAAATCGGTGTGATCGATGATCCCCAGGTGCTTCCTTACAATCCGGATGCGGAATTCGGAATCCCCAGCGGACAGACCGATCCGGCACCGGGGTCGGTGACGCCTCCGGCAGGGGGAACGCCGGGTCCTGACGACAACTTCTATTTCTCCGGAACCTACCCGGCCGGCTATTTCGGCAACGTGACGGACAGGGTCGTTGCTGCCGATGAACCGAATTCGGCCTGGGAACGGGCTCTCACCACCAGTGATCCCATCAACCGATTCCACTTCCTCCTCAACAGCGGTCAGATTGGGCTCCGGTCCCGCCTGTTGCTGAGTATTGGACTTCCCTTCGGTGGATCGGCCGTGAACGGCGTGCCCGACTCCGGGTTCGGGGAACACGATTTTGTGGTCCGGTTCCGCAACGGAGTGGGTGGCACCACCGTCCTCTACTCCAACCGGCTCACATTCGGAACCAATATCGTCCTCGATATACCGGTGCCTTCGGTGGCGGCAACCCAGGGGGCCAATGCTATTGAGCTGGAACGGACAGGCCCGTCCGCCCCGAACACCACCCATACCCTTTCCTTTGATTACGTCCGACTCCAATCCCTGACGGAAGGAAACGAGCCTCCGACCGTGGGCGGGATTCCGGACCTCGTCGTGGACGAGTTGAA
>JAEUHD010000121.1 GCA_016793645.1 Verrucomicrobiales bacterium | reverse complement strand
CCAGCACTAATCACTTCAGGCAATCTCACACATGAGCAACGTCCAAAACGAAGGCATTGCACCCAATGCCAAACGGCTGCTGTTCGCCGGATTCATGGCGATTCTCGCCGCGGGAATCGGCTTCGCGATCCGCGGGGCCATCTTCAACGACTGGGTCAAGGCCTTCAACTTCACCGGCCTCGAAACCGGACTGATCAACGGCGCCGGATTCACCGGGTTCTGCTTCGGCATCATCATCGGTGGTATCGTCGTGGACAAGGTCGGCTACGGCAAACTGGTGGTCGCCGCGTTCCTGTTCCACGTGGTGTCCGCCTTCGTAACCTTCGGGGCCACCGACGGCATGAACACGAAGACCGCCTTCGTGTTCCTCTGGTCGGGAACCTTCCTGTTCGCCGTCGCCAACGGAACCCTGGAAGCCGTGGCCAATCCCCTGGTCGCGACCCTGTTCCCCAACAATCGGACCCACTATCTCAACATCCTGCACGCCTCCTGGCCCGCGGGCATGGTGATCGGTGGATTGATCCACAGCGCCCTCGCCACCGTCAGTTGGAAGGTTCAGCTCGCCTGCTTCCTGATTCCGGCCGTCGTCTACGGCCTCATGTTCTTCGGCCAGCACTTCCCCAAGTCGGAGGCATCCGCCAAGGGCCTCAAGCTGGGCGAGATGTTGAAGGACGTCGGCATTCTGGGCTCCGCCGTCATCGGCCTGTTCATCTTCCTGTTCGTAAAGGACGGCCTCGGACCCCTGCTGGCCGGCTTCACGGGCAACGACGCCTTCTTCCATGGAAGCGGGTGGTTGAATACCTCCGCCGCCGTCGGCATCGCCGTTTTCCTTGGGTTCGGCGGGACCAGCCGGTGGTCGATCGGTGCCCCGCTTCTCTTCGTCCTGTTCGTCACCCACACCCTGGTGGGCGCGGTCGAGTTGGGCACGGACGGATGGATCCAGAACATCGAGGACGCCATCCTGCAACCCGGCGACGGCACCAAGCTGTTCATCTTCACCTCGGCGCTGATGTTCGCCCTGCGCTTCTGCGGCCACTTCATCGAGAACAAACTCGGCCTCAAGCCCGTGGGCATCCTGCTCGTCTGCGCCATCTTCGCCTTCGTCGGACTCAACATGGTGAGCAACGTGAAGAGCTTCAGCGGCGCCCTCGTCGCGCTGACCGTTTACGCCATCGGCAAGACCTTCTTCTGGCCCACGATGCTGGCGGTGGCTTCCGACCGATTCCCGCGCTGCGGCGCCGTGGCCATTTCGATCATGGGTGGCCTCGGCATGATGTCCGCCGGTCTCGTCGGCTCGCCCGGCCTCGGCTATGCCAAGGACCGGTTTTCGGGTGAGGCTCTCGAGAAATCCTCGCCGGCCGTGTATCAGGAATACAAGTCTGCCACCGGAAGCCAGTGGCTCATCTTCAAGGAAATCCATGGCATTGACGGGCAGAAGCTCGCCAAGGCCACCGAGGCGGCCGCGAGTGCGCGGACGCCCGCCCAGACCGCAGCGGTCGAAGCCTACGTGCAGGGCAATCGTGAAACCCTCCGCGTGGATTCCTTCATCCCGGCCACCATGGCGCTCATCTACCTGCTGATTCTCCTCTATTTCAAGGCGATCGGCGGCTACAAGCCCGTGACCATCGACACCACGCTGGGCACGGCGGAATCCTGAAGGTCTCCATCCTTCGATTCATCAGGGCGGCTCCCCCCGGGAGCCGCCCTTTTTGTTTTTGGGGTGCGGCAGCAGGGCTGCCGCCCTGGATCCACGCCCCAACCGAGAAACAGGCTGAAGCCTGCACTACAAGCTCCCGTTCGTAGTCCGGCCTTTAGGCTGCTCCCCCATCCCTCCCGGGTAATTCACATGGCATCTCCCCTGCTTAGTCCAGCCGCCCCCCACTCAGTATGCCGTTGACTCAGTGTTCATCTGTATGACACCCAGCAAACAGACCTCCACTCCCCCGGTCTCCCCGACCGCAACCCTCCCTCCAACCAATGAACTCCCAACCCAGGTCCCCATTCCGCCGTCCCCTCCCCATGGGATGGCTCCTGCTCGCCGTACTGTTGTCCGGACACACCCTCCGCGCCGACCCAACCCTCGCTCCCATTCCCGACCTCGCCGCGTTGGAAGACGCCGGCATCCTTGAGGTCCCGATTGTCCTCGACCCGAGCCCCCTCCCCGCGGCCGCCTTTCAGTTTTCGTACACTGCGGACAACGAAGCACTCCTCCCTCCCGGATCCATGACCCTTGTGGGAACCTCCCCGAAACCCACGCTTCGGATCCAGACGGCGCCTGACAAATCCGGGGCCGCGACCATCACCGTCGCCGCACTGACGTCAGGGGAATCTCCGGTCGTGCTCGTCCAAAGCTTCCGCCTCGAGGTCACCGCGGTGGACGACCCGCCCCGGATCGAGCCGATTCCCAATCAGGTGCTGACCCAGGGTGCGCCCCTGGTGCGGATCCCGATCCTGGTTTCGGATCCGGACAGCGACGTCGTCGTTCAAGCCGCCCCCACCGACGAACTTCAACTCGTCAGAATCGCGCTGGAGAATTCCAAGGCGGGCCGGTTCCTGACGTTGGAACCGATTGGTCAGCGATCGGGGTCCCCGTCCCGGACCCAGGTGCGGATCTCGGCGGTCGCCGGAGGCAGGACCGCGACCACGCAGTTCTTCGTCACCATCCGACGGCGGGACTTCCTGGCCGGGGAGGAGGTTCTCTCCGGACAGCGATGGACCTTCATCGCCTCGCTGCCCAACGGCGATCAATCCATCGCCATGACCTGGGCGGACATCAATCGCGACGGGTATCCCGACGCCGTGATTCCGGGACGCAAGGTGGTTGTGATCAACCCCCAATACCGCGGCTTCAGCTCCAGTGTCACGCTGGGGCGAAGTTCGACGCTGGGACTCCGGGGGACCACGTGGATGGACACCGATGGCGATGGTTATCCGGAGGTTTTCGCCGACGGACTCGGCGGATTTGGCATCGGAACAAGGCCAACCGGCGCCAACAGCACGTCGATCCCCCTGTCGATGGGCGACCTCGTTCCCCTGCGCGTCGGTGGTGCCGCCTGGGCCGATGTGGATGGGGACGGCAGGCCCGATCTGATCTACTCCGGAACGACGAATGACTCCCGCCGCGTCGTGATCGCCATCCGCGGCGGACAGGGAACCTACACCCCGGCCCCCTACGATCTTCCCGAGGTGGCGGGCCCGGTGGTTGCCGCCGATTTCGACCGCGACGGGCAGGTGGACCTTCTGCTGTGCGACTCATCCACCCCCGCCCGGGCCGCCCAGATCTACTGGAACCGGCTTCCCACCGGATGGATCGCCGGCCCCAAGGTAACGACGGACCTCCCGGTCAGCGCCGCCGGGTGGACGGACGCCGACGGAGACGGAGTGCCCGATGTCTGGCTGGTTCAGCGCTCGGGGAATGCCCCGACGGATTTGGAACTGAACGTGTACCTGCAGCAAGGCGCGAGGTTCCATCGGTCCTTCCATCTGGATTCCGGGGAGTTCTTCGGGGCCGCAGAACCCGCGTGGGGTGACTTCGACCATGACGGCTTCCCCGACTTCATTGCCCCAAGACGGGAGTGGATGCTCCAATCCAACGGCAAGGAATCGCCGACCAACTACTTCACGCTCTATCGCAATCAGGGCAACGGAGCATTCACGCGCGGCGAGTTCCTGTTCGCAACACCCCCCTTCGCGCCGGGACGTCCGCCCACCTTCATTCCCGTGGCGGCAGACGTCGATCTCGACGGCGATCTCGACGTGGTCGGATACCAAGGCAGCCTTCGACCGTTCTACAATCAGCGCGCGGAACCCAACATCCCGCCCGAAGCACCCACCGGACTTCAGGCCTTCGTCCTGGGTGAGGACCTGCACCTGTTCTGGTCGGCGGCCTCCGACCGCAACCAGACCACGCCGCTGACCTACAATGTGCGCGTCGGTACCCGCCCCGGCTCCAGCGACATCATCCCCTCCCAATCGCTGACCAACGGACTCCGACAAATTCCCATTCCCGGCAACGCAGGCTTCCTCCTGTCCCACACGATTCACATGCCGCGCCTCGACTCGGACGCCATCTACTGGTCGGTCCAGGCCGTGGACGCCAGTTTCTCCGGCGGACCCTTCGCTCCGGAGCAGGCGCTGGAAGCCTCCTTCCCTGGAAACCTCCCCCCCTCCATCCAGTCGCCCGCCAGCATGACCCTGGTTGAAGACGTCCAGGGCACCCTCAACTTCACGATCGACGACGACCGGACTCCTCCCTCCGACCTGCAACTGTCCGTCACTTCGGATAATTCGGAACTGTTTCCCGAGAACACCCTGAGAATCGGAAGCCCGGAGAACAACCTCACCAAACCGAATCGGTTCCTCCGCCTCAATCCCGCCCCCAATGCCTTTGGACAGGCCACGGTCTTCCTGACCGCGACGGACCGCAACGGGCGTTCCACGACCCACGAAATTTCGGTGATCGTCACTCCCGTCAACGACACCCCCGAAATCATCGCCATCGCA
>JAEUHD010000076.1 GCA_016793645.1 Verrucomicrobiales bacterium | reverse complement strand
TTCAACGGTTTCGGGTCCGGTACGCCGCCGCTCGCACGCCACCAGTTCGGCGGCAAGGTTTGCGGCTTCGTCCCAACGCTCCTGAGATGTGAAGACATTCCCCAACTCCATCAGAACCGAAGCAACATGGCGGTTGTCGTTGCCAAGATATTTGCGATACTGGGCGAGCGCCTGTCGGTAGAGCCTCTCCGACTCCTCATACTTTCTCTGTTGGTAGAGGCCGAATGCCATGTACCGCATCGCATGGGCCACTTCCAGATGTTCCTCGCCCAGCAATCGTCGCTGCATGGCCAGAGCTTCCCGATAGTACGGCTCACCTTCGGCGGCACGGTCGGCCCGCGCGAAGGAATGCCCCAGCTCCCGGAGGGATCGTGCCAGGGTGGGGTGGTCCCCGGTGAAGTATTTGCGATGAATGTCCACCACCCTCTGGCTGGACTCCACGGCTTCCTCATTCAACTGCTTGAGTTGCGCCCTCTCCAAGTCGTCCCGCTGTCCCAGGTTGAGCAGCGCGTAGGAGAGCTGCATCAGGGTGTCGGCCACTTCAAGATTGGTTTCTCCGAGGAATTTTCGCTGGGTTGCCAGGGCCTGCCGGAGCAGGCGTTCGGTCTCCCGCTGCTGCTCCAGTTCCCCGGAGAGGTAAATGGAGTTGCGCGACGTTCCGAGCAGCCTCACGGAGCGGGCGGTGTTGGTGTGGTCTTCCCCGTACAACTTCTGACGAAGTTCCACCGCCCGCTCGTGCATGGCCCGGGCCCGCTCATGCTCGGCGAATTCCTCGTAGACCCGGCCGATGGTGTCGCGCAGCTCCGCCTCGACCTCCGGCTGGTCCTTCAGGTCCGTGGACAAACGCGCCGCGGTGCGGTCCAGAATCTCCCGGAGCAGCGTGGTGTCGCGACCGAGGGCGACCGAGGGGCCCACGCCCTGAAGCATTTCCTGGAGAAATTCGGCCGTCTGACGGCTCCGCGCAGCCTCGAGGGCGGCGCGCTGGCGGGCGGACCGTTCGCGAACAAACGCCCAACTGGCGATCCCCAGTCCCACCAGCAGTGCGACCAGCACCGCGGTGGCCGCGGCGACGGCGAGCTGATTTCGCCGCACCAGCTTTTGCAGGGTGTAGATGCGGCTTGGCGGGCGGGCGACCACGGGCTCGTTGTCCAGATGCCTCTGGATGTCGGCCGCCAGACCGTTGGCCGTCTCGTACCGCCGGGTGCGATCCTTCTCGAGACACCGCATCACGATCCAATCGAGATCCCCGGTGATGCTGGTGACGAGTCCGGAGAGGTCCGAGGCGCGGGCGGCGGCGATGGTGGCCCGGTCCCCGTTGGCGAGGGTGCTCAGTCGCGTGCTGGGACGTTGCGGCTCCTGCTCCCGCAGCACCCGGCGCATGCCGTCCAGTCCGCCCCGCATCAGCTCCTTCTGGTCGAAGGGCGTCCGGCCGGTGAGCAGCTCGTACAGCAGGACGCCCAGGCTGTAGATGTCGCTGCGGGTGTCCACGTCGAGGCTCGTCATCGCCGCCTGTTCCGGACTCATGTACGCGGGCGTTCCGAGGAACTGTTCGAAGGCGGTGAAGAGGGTCTGGTCGGTGAGGCGCCCCTCCACCGCCTTGGCGATGCCGAAGTCGATGACCTTCGGCACCGGGACGCCGTCGTTGACGGTGACCAGGATGTTGGAGGGTTTGAGGTCGCGATGGATGATCCCCTTCTGATGCGCATGCTGCACCGCCTGGCAGACCTGCGTGAAGAGCTTGAGACGCGCCGCCGTGGACAACTTGTTCTGGTCGCAGTACTCGGTGATGCGGATTCCGCGGACCAGCTCCATGACGAAGTAGGGGCGTCCTGAATCCGTGGCGCCGGCGTCCAGCACGTGGGCGATGTTGGGATGATCCATCATCGCCAGGGCCTGACGCTCGGCCTCAAAGCGGGCGATCACCGACCGGGTGTCCATGCCGGGCTTGATGATCTTGAGCGCCACGCGGCGGCGGACGGGTTCCTCCTGCTCGGCCATGTACACCACGCCGCAGCCGCCCTCGCCGATTTGTTGCAGCAATTTGTAGTGGCCGATGCGGGAGCCGGGGCACTCGACGATGCGGCTGGGCTCGACAAAGGTGGGCGGGCCCTCGACCACCGCCGGACCGGAGAGAAAATCCTCCGCCGCATGATGGCGCAGGAGTTCCTCCACCGTGGCGCGCAGGGTGTCGTTGCCGGCGCAGGCCCTGGCGAGATAGGCGTGGCGCTCGGCGTCGGTGGGCAGGTCGAGTGCGTGCTCAAAGAGGGCCCGTTCGCGTTCGGTGCGGTCGTTTGGCTTCATGGCGGCAGTCTTCAACCGCTCAAGGCGGAATCCGGCGGCGGAACCCGCCAACTATTTCGGCGAATTTTTCGCAGCTTCCGCCACCACGGCCCGGCGCATCCAAGCACGGGCCCAGGCCCAGAGCCGTTCCGCGGAGCGCACCGGGATCTGCAGCGTCTCCGCGGCCTCCGGGAGGGTGAGTCCGACAAAGAACCGGAGTTTGATCAGTTCCGCGGCGGAGGGATCGCAGGCCGCCAGGGCGTCGAGGGCTTCGTGAACGGCGAGCAGTTCGTCCGGGGGCATGGCGGCCGGCAACCGGTCCTCCTCCAGGGGAACCCGTTCCTGACCGCCTCCACGGCGGGCTGCGAGCCGGCGTCGGGCCTGGTCCACCAGGATGCGGCGCATGGCCTCCGCAGCGGCGGCGAAGAAGTGTCCGCGACCGGCCCAGGTCTGGTCCCCCGGCTCCACCAAGCGAAGCCACGCCTCATGGACCAGGGCGGTGGGTTGAAGGGTATGTCCCGCCGCCTCACCCGCGAGGCGTGCAGCGGCCAGACGACGGAGTTCACCGTAGACCAGCGGGAGCAGGTCCGCCGCCGCGTGGGGATCGCCGTCCTCCGCCCGGAGGAGCAGCCGGGTCACGTCGCCCAAGATCCCTCCTGGGTCCATGGGATCCGATCCCCGGGATGGATGCACGTCGGGTTCACGGTGCTGGTATCGGACCCAACCACCGGCGTCCGCAAATCGTCAAGGCCGCAGGAAGTGCCCACTGCGGGTGCCGAGGCGTCAGATCGGGTAGCCGCCGACGGAAGGAGGCGCCAATCGTGTCTTCAGTGCGCGGCAACGCGTGGGAACGCGGGATCGAGTTACGTACGGCGAGACGCCATCCTTCCCGGGGTGAGGGGGTGGGAGGGACCGCATGGTGCGGTCCCCATATAGATTTCCTTCCCCACCGTAGCCGCCGACGGAAGGAGGCGCTGACTGCGTTTTCGGTGCAAGGCAGCGCGCGGGAATGCGGGATCGAGTGACGGACGGCGACACGCCATCCCTCCCGGGGTGGTGGTGGGAGGGACCGCATGCTGCGGTCCCGAATTATTCCGCGGGGACGAGCCATCCCCAGGGCAGTGCGAAGAGATTCTCCGCCAGAGTGCGACAGGCGTCGGCGTTGAGCACGACCCCGCGCGAACGCCGCTTCGAGGGAGGGAGGGAGGCGCGCCAAGCTTCCAAGCCTCGCTGGTCATCGGTTCCCACCGCCGGCCCCAATTTGATCTCGAGTCCCACGCACGTGTCGTCCTGTTCCAGGATGAAATCGACCTCCCGGCCGGATCGATCCCTCCAGAAATGGATTCGCCGACGCGCAGGCTCCAGGGATCTCCAGGTTTGAAGGGTTTGAAACAGGGTTTGCTCCAGCCAGAACCCGGCATCGGACCGGGCCGCCAGTCCGGCGGGGCCGCGGATGCCGGCCAGGGCTGCGGCGAGTCCGCAGTCGGTCCACAACCACTTGGGGGACTTCACCACCGCGGTGTTCGGACTTCCCGTCCACGCGGGAATCCGGGTCAGC
>JAEUHD010000074.1 GCA_016793645.1 Verrucomicrobiales bacterium | reverse complement strand
TCCATTGAGCGCCGCAAATTCGTTCTCCAGCAGGTCAATTTCCTGAAGAAGTTACAGCTCTATCTTCGCATCACCGATCCCACCGAATCCCGGACGCTGTCCATCACGCCCCTCGGAACCACGGTCTCGTTCGACCGGCCGCAGTGGGCCGTCGATGCCGATACGCACTTCCATGTCCTCCACCGGGCTTCGGGCAAAACCTACCTGTATCACGTGTTTCAAGGCGATGGCACGCTTCTCACGCGGCAGTTCTGGGAGGGTGAGAACCGGCCCCAGCTTGAAATCCTGAATGAGTCGGGAGAAATCGGCGTCAAGGGCGGCCAACGTCGAGCGTCGTCCTCCGACTTCCCGCCTCCCCCGGAAACCACCAACTCCGTCAGCCTGAAAGAACCTGCACCCAGCGGAACGGCCTCCAGCACTTCGGAGTCCAACAAGAATGACACACCGCCGCCGCCTCAGTGAAGGATGCCCGCGATTCCGGTGGACTCGGTCGATTCTTCTCCTGCTGGCGGCTTGGCTCGGGGTGTGGAATTGCGTGGCTGAACCGGACTCCGTGGTTCTCTTCCTGAAGAACGGCGACCGCATCACCGGAGAACTGGTTTCCCAAAATGAGCGGCGGGTGATCGTCCGGTCTCCCGTCGTGGGCAGGGTCACGATTCCTCGGGACCGTCTGGACCGGATGGAGCCGCTCGTGCGACCGCCGCCGCCCAACACCGCCTCCGCGCCGACGAACGCGGCCCCGAAGGTCGCTCCGGCCGCCATGCGAGCCCCGCCGGCCGCCGCGCTGGCAACATCAAACACCAATACCCCCGTCACCAGACACCTGCTTCCGTCCTGGGTCTCCGGAATCTGGACAAATTGGCACGGCAACGTGCAGGCGGGCCTCAATCTGGGCGTGGGCACCACGGATCGCTCAACCATGTATGTCAATGGAAGCGCATCCAAGAAGTGGGGCCGAACCGATACGATCTTCACCTACAACGCCGCCTACGGCGAGGCCAATGGGGTCCAGAATGCAAATCAGATGGCCGGGACCGGCAGAGCCGAGGTCGAGATCTCTCCGAACCGGCGGACATTCGCGTACGCCTCGGGTGCGGCCGGCTACGACGTCATCCGAAAAATTGATCTCGAGTACCTGGGGGGCGGCGGCGTCGGCTACAAGTTCATTGATCGTCCCAAGCGGGTTCTCGCCGGGGAACTGGGTATCCAGTACCAATCCTTCAACTACTCGACGTCGGAGGACCAAACCACCGTCGCGGTCCGATTCGGTGAAAGTTTCACCACGTCGATCGACAAGCTCTCGATCACCCAGCGGCTCGGCTTCACCCCGGGCATCGGCGATCTGTCGAACTACCAGGTCAATCTCTATCTCACGCTCAGCTATCCGCTCTTCAAACCGCTCACCCTGAATCTGAACATCATCGACCAGTACCTTTCGAAGCCCGCGGCCGGGGTCCAGAACAATGATCTTCAGATCCAGACCACCCTCGGGGTGACCTTTTGAGCGGACGTCACCGCGTCAGGAATTTACCCGGATTCAGGATGTCGGATGGATCCAACGCACGCTTGATGGTGAGGTGGAGTGCCCGGACTTCCGGGGATGCCGCGTCGGGCCACCAGCGACGCTTCGCCAGTCCGATTCCATGTTCCCCGGTGATGACCCCACCCATCGCCAGCACGCCTTGGAAGAGTTCATCGAGGCAGGACTCACTCCGGGCGCGCTCCGCGGCATCCGCCTCGTTGAGCATGACATTGACGTGAATGTTTCCGTCCCCGGCGTGCCCAAAACAGGCCAGCGGGAGCCGGTGTCGACGCTGAAGCCTCCGGGTCAGCCGGAACAAATCCTCCAGCCGGCCTCGGGGCACAACCACGTCCTCATTCAGCTTCGTCAACCCCGTATCGCGAAGCGAATAGCTGAATTCCCGGCGCAACCCCCAAAACCGTTCACACCCCGCCTCCCCCAACCCACGCTGGACAAGGAGGGGCCGGAATCGTCGAAGCAGCGCGGTCAATGTGGTCAATTCACCCCGGACGCTCGTTTCGTGTCCGTCGAGTTCGATGATCATGTGGGCCCCGCAGCCCTGCAGAAGACGCGAACCCGTCCGTTTGACTGCGGCCCGGAGGGTGAATTCGTCGGCAAGTTCCAGGGCGCTCGGCAGGAACCCCGCCGCAAAAATGGCCCGGATTGCCCGGGCCGCCCCCGCCATGTCGGCAAATCCCACCCCCAAACACGCGCGATAGGGGGGCTTGGGAAGGAGTTTGAGCGTCGCCTCGGTCACCACCCCGAGCATGCCCTCGCTGCCCACAAACAGCCGGTGAAGATCAAATCCCGTCTTGTTCTTGTGGGTCCGGGCCCCCAATCGGACCAGTGAACCATTCGGCAGCGCCACCTGAACCCCCAGGACGTAATCCCGGGTCACTCCATATTTCAAGCATCGCGGCCCCCCCGCGTTGGTGGCGATGTTCCCCCCCAGGCTGCAGTCCTTTCGACTCGCAGGGTCCGGGGGATAATAAAGGCCCTTGCGCTCCACTTGTTCCTGAAACTCGGCGGTGATCACCCCCGGTTGCACGACGGCTGCAAAATCATGCGGATCAATCCCGAGAATCCGGTTCATGTGGGCCAGAGAGAGGGCAATCCCTCCCTTGGATGGGACGCAGCCGCCGACATACCCATAACCGGATCCCCTCGCCGTGACCGGAATCCTGTGCTTGGAGGCAAAGGCAAGGATGGCCGCAACCGCCTCCGGCGTCCGGGGAAATGCCACAGCCTCCGGGAGGGCTTTCGCAAACCACTTGTCTCCCGAGTGCGCCTCAAGAGTCCTTGAATCCCAGAGGATTGTACCGGACGGAAGCCGACGTGACAGCCCTCGGATTCGCTCCAATCGTTTCATACCAAAGTGGGAATTCGAGGCGCCCTGCCATAAACCCGGATCAACCGGAAACCCATTGGTTCCGGCAGGGAAACCCCAAGTTCGAGACGACAGCGCCCGACGACGCCGGGGGACCGACCAATCAGAAGCCCAAGGGAACGTCGCGCCTGCGCCCCGGGACCCCGGCGAACGAAGTTGCCCCGCCCCCCCGCCGGGGAATGGGTCCGGCACCATCCACGTTTCACCCCGGAACCCTGTCCCGGAACAGATCTCGGCGCCAACTCAATCCGGAGTCCGGAGCCCCCTTACCCAATTCAAATTCCTGGGTTTCCCCCCGAAAAACCCGCCAGAACTTGACAGATTGCCCCCCGAATGAGACTCCTGCCCTGCGATTTCGAATTCGGCAACGAAACCCAGACGCGTGGATGCAGCGGAGCCCCCAGAGGCCCGGTGCTTCCCCGGGATGGAATGCCGGTGATGTTCGCCTACTCGCACAATTCAAGAACACCTATGAGCAAATCCCTAATCCGCACATCCGGTATTGCCCGCTGGATGATGGCCGTCGCCACAGTGGGCTCCTGGACGGCTTTCGCCGCCGATCGGGCGAGCGAACCGGTTCAATACGCACAGGCCAAGCCGACCGTCCTGATCAGCGCTCCGACTGGTGGCGCTGGGACGACTTATTCCTCGCCGGCCGGGGGAGCCGCCAACTGCTCGACCGTCAACAGCGGACTGGTCCAGGCAAGCAAGACGATGCCCGCCGAGGTTTCCCTCGGAGACACCTTCACCTACACCATTTCCCTCACGCCTGCCGCCTGTGTCGGCGGCGTCGTGGTCACCGAGACGATTCCCAGCGGAGCCACGGTGGTCAGCACCGAGCCCCAAGGAACGGTTGCGGGTGACAAGATTACCTGGAACCTGGGGGATCTGGACGCCGGACAGGCCAAGGTTCTCAAGGTGACCGCCAAGGCGGACAAGGAGGGAACGCTGGCGTCGTGCGCGACGATTCACGCCGACCCCCGGGTTTGCGCGAAGACCGTCGTGGGCCGTCCCCAGCTGGCCATCGACAAGTCCGGACCTGCGGACGCCCAGCTCGGACAGGACATTGCCTACACCATCGTTGTTAAGAATGTGGGCACTGCCGTCGCCAAGGGAGTGGTCGTAACCGACAAGGTTCCGGCCGGATTGGGCGGCGTGCGCGAGGTACCCTTCACCGTGGGCGATTTGGCTCCGGGCGCCTCGAAGACCATTCCGATCACCCTGAAGGCCGCGGAGCGTGGCAAGTTCTGCAACGTGGCCGTCGCGACGGCCGCCAACGCCCCGAGCGTTCAGGACGACGCTTGCACCGAGATCTTCCGGCACCTCCTGAAGGTCACCAAGACCGGGACTCCGGAGCAGTTCATTGGCAAGCAGGCCACCTACACCGTCGAGGTTCACAACCAGGGTGACCGTCCGCAGACCCAGGTGGTCGTGACCGATACGGCCCCGGCGCAAACCAAGATCATCAACGCTCCGGGAGCCACCGTCACTGGAAACACCGCCTCTTGGACGATCCCGACGCTGGCCGCCGGCGAGAAGAAGCAGTTCACCGTGGTGCTGACGACTCCGCAGCAGGGTCGCTTCTGCAACACTGTTTCCGCCAAGAGCGCCCAAGGCCTTTCGGACAATGCCGAAGCCTGCACACTGTGGAAGGGCGTGCCGGGCATTCTCGTGGAATATGTGGATGACCCCGATCCGATCCAGGTTGGCGAAACCTCCAACTACACGATCCGTGTGACCAACCAAGGCTTCATTGACCTGACTAACATCTCGTGCGTTGTCGAATCCGACACCGAGATTGATCCGGTGAGCTCGCCGCGCGGCTCGATCTCCGGCAAGAAGGTCACCTACCCGGTGGTGCCCAAGCTCGGACCCAAGGAATCCGTCACCTTCACCTACGTCGGCAAGGGCGTCGCCGCCGGCCAGGCCTATGACAAGGTGATCGTGAATTGCGATCAGGTGAAGGCTCCGATCGAAGAGGTCGAAGTCACCAACGTGTACTAAGACACCCTGCCGGTTCACCGGCCAAAACTCGGGCGCCTCCGTACTTCCGGAGGCGCCCTTTTTATTTCGTGGGTTGTCCGGGATGGGCTCCCCCTCCCCCGGCTCCAATGCCCTTCCGAACCCTCATGCCAACTTCGGACACCCCCTCGTCAAGAGGTTCCGTGACCCCAAGTCCGACGGGCCGCAGACAAACCGTCCGGGGGACGGAGCTTCACTGAAAGCGGATGGATCGGATGTTCCCTGCTCGCACCGTGCGAGGCGCAGGAAAGGTCCTCCCGGCAAGGCGGCCAAAGCGATTTCGCACGGGGATGCAAGACGCCATTCGGTCCGACGCGGACCCCAGGGACAACGCCGCAGTCGGACCTGGGACCAGCGGGAAAAGAAGGCGTGTGAATTGTTCGGTCCCTCTACGGCCAAAGAAATAGGGGCGGCCCAGCCCCTCAGCCGGACCACCCCCGCGCCGCCTGTCAGATCCTCAGCGCGGCAGTGCAAATGTGCATGCGCCCCGCCCGCGACGCCATCCCCTTGGAAAAGGATGACATCCGCCACCCTCCCAGGGGTGACAAACGTCACCGTCAAGATCACTTAGGCAATGGCGTGTAGCTCCGGAGCAGGAATCCGGTGGAATCCCAGGCCGCCGAGGTCACATTCATTCCCAGGTATTTGGAAACCTGTTCAAACGGAGGCAAGGCACTGAAATCGAGCCAGGACCCGGCATCCTCCACCTGCTTGCTGGTCATCGAAGGCACCACCTTGTCCAGACTGCCGCCGGTTCGAAGCGCCTCCCAAAGCCCTGCGGCGGATTCCCGCTGGTTCTGATACCCAAATACACCGGTCGACATCCCCCCCACCTGTTGGGCCGCCTCGGAGATTCCCGCGAGATCCCTCAGGGACCGGACCGGACTTTCGGAACTTCGCAGGAATTCCTCAAGAATTGCCGAGTCCGAGGCAAAGGCCACATAGCCGCTGCCCGCCGCAATCTCCAAAAGACGGGGAGGCTGCCCTGGACCGGCAGGAAGCTTGACCGTGAGAATCTTCCGACCATTGACCTCCCGCTCCTTCAGGTCGTCCCCGCCCCCGGGCAACAGGCTTGCCAGCGACCGGACGGCGGCAAGCATTTCATTCGGGTTCACAGCTCCCAACAACGATACGGACGGAGGATTCTGCAATTCCGCCAGGGTCTTTCCGCGGGGAGCCTTCTCGTACGAAACCCAGTCATCCCCCAGGTTCCCAAAAAACATCTTCCGAAAGTCAAAGTTGGGATCCCGATCCTTTCCGAGGGCATTGATGGACATCATCAGAACGGTGTTCAACTGCGGAGCAACCTGCCGGAGCATCGATTCGACCCCGCTCCAAACCTGCGGACCGTTGATGCGAATCCTCTGAAACTCCGCAGCGTCCGCAGGCACAAACGCGGGCGGAGCCGCGTCCTTCGCCTCAAACCGGAGCAGCCTGAACAGCCCCGTCCGGCGCGCCTCGGGCACTGCCGCAAAAAATCGAATCGCGAGTCCGGTTTCCCCCTGTCGTGCGGATGCGGCCACGGATCGAAAGCCGTCCAATCCCATGGCGGAAACCAGTTGTTTGGGCTGCAAACCGAAGCCTCCTTCTCCAGATCCCTCCTGCCCTCCGGATTCAAACGCCTCCACCAGGGACGCCGCCTGAAGATATCCATAAACCGTGGCCTCCCGAAACTCTCCGACCGAGGCGGCCGTTTGAAAATCCGCAGTCTCTCCCAGGGAAGGAACCGTCCCCCCCGTCAGGCGCGCCACCACCCGGTCCAACCCCTGCGAGGAAGTCGCCAACACCAGGGCCGAGTCCACCTGGCCAAAGGTCAGTTCCCACTTGGAAGGCGCCGAGGAGTCCTTCTCGTCCTTTGGATCGTCATCATCCGGATCCGCCTTTGCCGATTTGTCCGCGGCCCGCTCGAAGGTAAGCGTCGTGAACTCCACGTCCCGGATCTTTTCCAATCGCGACGCCCGCTTGGCCTCGGAAAGCCTCTGTCGCACCTCGGCCAGCCTCGCTTTCAACTGGTCGGACTTTTCACGGGTGTCCATCACGAGGACAACCGTCGGATCCGTCTTTTCGTCGGCGGGATTCCATCCCGCCTTGATCACGGCCACGGACAGCTGCCCCTGGAGCAGCGCGAGAAAGTCCTGGGCCTTGACACCCAGATCCTTTTCGACGCCCAAGAGGAACTTTTCGCGGAAGCCGGACTCAAACTTCTCGCGAAACGGCTTCATCGCCGGATCCGCCCAGAGTTTTCCCAGTGGCGCCCCGGCAACCGATCCTTGGGCGGACGTCCAGTCCGGAACGGTCAACAGAAGGAGCGAATCCTGGGGAAAGAGTTGCGGAGGCGGGGGAACGGCGGCGCCCGCCGTAAGGACCACGGACAGGGCCGCGATCAGACGAAAATGCTTCATGCGCCGCCAAGGTTGCGGCGCGAAGGCCGATGGCAAGCGGATTCCCACGGCCAGCGCGCCCGGCGCGGATCACGGAGTTCGGGAAGCCCCGGTTCCGGATGCCTTCAGGCGACTGGGGGGCTCCAGGTATCGGAAGGGATTGCTCGGATTGTCGTTGTCGTACGCAAAGGCGTCCCGGTGTTGCAGGAAGTATTTCAAGACGGTGACCGGAATGGCAAAACCCAGTCCCTCTCCAAAGGTCAGCTTCATGTTGGTCACCCCCACGACAGCTCCCTGCGTGTTGAACAAGGGCCCCCCCGAATTGCCCTGGTTGATCTGCGCCGTCGTCTGAAGATAGAGGTCCCCCCCAAACTCCCGCGAAGTGGTACTGACAATTCCCTCAGTCACCGTTCGCTCCAGGCCCAGCGGGCTTCCAATGGCGAAAACCCGGTCCCCCTGGGACAGGGCGTCCGAGTTTCCCAGCACCACGGTCTTGAACCGTGGGGCATCGCGGTCCTCCACCTTCAGGAGGGAAAGATCCGCAAACTTGTTCATGGCGACGATGCGGACATCCCGGTAGCTGCGACGTTCCAATTGCCCCCCCTTCTGGTGATACACTTCGACGGATATCTTCGTCTCGCCCTCGATCACATGGAAATTGGTCACGAAGTAACCGTCGGGATGTATGAAGAATCCACTGCCCAGCCCCCCTGGGGTCCGCACCTGAACCACCGCCTCCCCCAACCGGGCCACCAACTCCCGGACGGGCGCATCGGGAAGATTGGCCGGCGCGGACAGGAACAATTCCCCACCCGGCGGCCTGTCGTCCCCGGCGATGACCGGAGCGGAATTGGTCTGGCCCGCCCCCGAACCGGCTCCGGACACGACATCCCGCCGCACCTCGACAATTTGGCCGCGCGGGACTCCCAGCACAGTGTACCCTAGGTCCACAAAGACCGTGTCCGCCTTCTCAGCCACGATTCGCCCGGTAATGGATCCATTCTCCCGCAGGATCAATGTGTCCGAAGCAGCAGCCGTCGCCAGAGTGCACTGGACGGCGAGAAGTCCCCGAAGGAGCGGCGTACGCACGCGCCGACGCTAAGGGCGCCGGCTTTCCACGGCAAGCAACGGACCGGCCCCGGCGACGCCCCCGGCCGTCGTGTCCGCACCCCGGGGAAAACCGAACACGGACTTCCGCGAGCTCCAACCTTTCAAAACGTGACCGACAATTGTGCACCGACCACCAGTGCGTCCGGAATGGACGGATTGATGACCCATTGGAGGTCCGGCTGAACGTAGAAGAACGGGGTGACGGCGAACCGATAGTTCCACTCGAGGACCACCTCCCGGGCGGGTGAGGGTTGCGAGAGGGCCTGCTGCTGTTGCTGCCACGGACCGCTGGTGGCGCCCCAATTGTACCCAAACGCCAAGAAGTCCTCGGGGCGCCCTGGCAGGAGTCCCTGGTAGACCAGCCCGCCATTGACGAACCAGGGAAACTGACTGATCTGATCGTCGGGAGTTGCCACAACCGCGGTGAACGCCGTCAACCCCGACTGGCCGCCCCATCCCCAGAACAGGCGCGACCTCCGAAGGTTTGCCTCACTGTCGTCGGGACGCCAGATCATCTGTTGAAGGACGGCATACGCCCCGGCGCTGCTGCGATAGACCCCCGGTTGGGTGAATTCCTCCTGCTCTGCATCACTGTAGAAGCCTCCCACCGCATACGTACCCGGCAGACCGGGGTCCGTAGGCTTCTGATTCCGGTTCCATCCGGCCTGGACGAACGCCGCAGGGCCCAGATCCACGTCAAAGGTCCAATTCAGGCCATGGGTATCATTGTTTCCATTGTGGCTGTCGAGGAGGTAACCGCCCGCCTGGACATACCAGCGATGGTCGGGATCCTGCCATTTTGCGAATGCGCCCCACGAGGACGTCGGATAGACCGTTTCCCCAAAGGCCGGGACGCTGTAAAAGAGTCCCTTCGGATTCCCGCAGGTCCCGTTGTTCACGTAGTTGCCGAAAATGGGGAACGCCAAAAACTGATCCAGCGCCCCCTGCCGCCCCACCTGCAGGTCCAACTGCTGGTCGAAGAGGTACTGGCGGAGCATGAACTCGTACATCCGGAGGTTCTCTCCACCATACAACTGCGATACCGTGAAGAAATTCCCGATGTCATCGGCGCTCAGGTTCTCTCCCGTGCGCCAGATCATGGACGTTACAAACTCCAACCCTTCAAACGGGAGCCATCGATCGAACCCGGCCTGCAATTGAAGCCCCAATGACGTCGCGGGAGCGAATCCCTGGCGGAGTCCACCCACGGGATTCCCCAGCAGGTCCGTCGTGAACTGGCCGACCAATTGCACCTGGTTCGTCCGCATCGGCCCACCCATCCCAAACCAGTCTTCGAACAGGTGGTCCTGCACCCAGTAGGCGTCCTCCCCTTCCTGCGGGGATGGCTGAACGGGAGAGTCCTGACGGGCCTCCTGGCGCAATCGGGAGTGGCGAAGCACTTCATTCGCCTGGGGAACCAGGGGCAGCAAAGACGCGGCAACGGCGGAGACGACGACGCGGGCTCTCATGGCGGAAGGTACGCAAATCGGGGAACGCCGGATTAGAGGCCGGGCGTGCGCTTCCGGCAAGCGGAGTCCCCCTGGGGCAGAAGACACCTCGCCAACGCGCATCACCGACCTGTCGATTTACCGGGAAAAAACCTGTTGCCCCCACCCCTCCCCCTCGCCAAAGTCTCCGTTCCCCTGCGGGATACTGCGGGGGATCCACGGCCTCAATTGTCCCACCGCATGGACGGTGGGTGGCCATAATCACACCGAACCAAATCCGGTTTTCCCGCCGGATGGCAGGAGTGGCTCGCCACTCCAACATGCCGCAACCAGGGAATGTAGACCGTCATGATCAACATCGGAGTCAAGGAACTGCTCGAGGCCGGAGTGCACTTCGGCCACCAAACCCGTCGATGGAATCCGAAGATGAAGCCGTTCATCTTCGAGGCTCGGAACGGGATCCACGTCATCGACCTGAGCAAGTCGCTGCCCCAACTGGAATCCGCCTGTGAATTCCTTTCCCAGGCCGCGGGCAAGGGGGGACAAATCCTCTTCGTCGGCACCAAGAAGCAGGCCCAGGAAGCCGTGAAGGAAGCGGCAAAATCCTGCGGACAGCCCTACGTCACGGGACGCTGGCTGGGCGGGACCCTGACCAATCTCCGGACGCTGAAACGCTCGCTGAAGCGCATGAAGGAGATCGAAAAGATGGAGTCCGACGGCTCCATCAACGACTACGTGAAGCAGGAACAATCCATGATCCGGCGCGAGCACGTCCGCTTCGTGAAGAATCTCGATGGTCTCCGGGACCTCGATGCGCTGCCGGACGTGATGTTCGTCGTCGACATCAAGCGGGAGCACAACGCCGTCGCCGAGGCCCGCCGTCTCAAGATCCCCATCGTGGCGATCGTGGACACGAATTGCGATCCCGACCTCGTCGACTACCCGATTGCCGGCAACGATGATGCAATCCGGTCGGTGAAGCTGATCCTCAACACCGTGGTCGGGGTCATTTCCCAGGCCAAGGCGGAGCACGACGCGAAGCGCTCCCGCAAGCCGTCGGACAAGGGCGACAAGGACGCCCCGGCCGCCTCGGAGGCCGCTCCGATCCCGTCCGAAGCCCCGGTGGCCGCTCCAGCCGCCTGAGCAGGCTTCGAAGACATTCCTGAACGGGCCGGCATGCGTGCCGGCCCCATTTCCTTCGAAAACTCCAATCCTATTCATCGAATGGCTGATATCTCTCCCGCCTTGGTCAGGGAACTCCGCGAAATGACCAACGCCGGTCTCATGGACTGCAAGAACGCGCTCGTGGAGTCCAAGGGCGACCTGTCCGCTGCCGTGGACATCCTCCGAAAGAAGGGCCAGGCCAGCGCCGCCAAGAAGGCCGGGCGTGAAGCCAAGGAAGGCCTCATCGCCCAGGCGGTCGTGAATGGCGGGAAGGCAGGGGCCTTGGTTGAAGTGAACTGCGAGACGGATTTCGTCGCCCGCAACGACAGCTTCAAGGCGTTCTGCAACGAACTCGCGGCCAAGGCGGCAGCCCATCCGGCTCCCGATTTGGAGGCGGACCGCGTCGCCGCCGTCGCCCGCATCGGCGAAAACATCCAGGTCCGCCGCCACCAACGCCTCGAAGTGACCGGAAACGGCATGCTCGCCGCCTACATTCACCTCGGCGGGAAGATCGGCGTCCTCGTTGAAGTCGGTGCCGGCAAGCCGGAGACCGTCGCTTCCGAGGATTTCAAGCAACTGGTCCGCGACATCACCATGCAGATCACCGCGGCCAACCCCGGCTACGTGAGCCGGGAGAACGTTCCCGCGGAGGTGATCCAGAAGGAGGATGACATCGCCCGGAATTCAGACGCCCTGAAGGGGAAACCGGCCGCCGCCATGGAGAACATTCTCAAGGGCAAGCGGGAGAAATTCTTCCAGGGGGTCTGCCTGATGGAACAGGGGTTTGTTAAGAATCCCGATCTGACGGTCAAAGCGCACCTCGCCTCCGTTGGGAAGGCGCTCGGGGACACGCTCGAAGTCCGTCGGTTCCTTCGCTTCCAAGTGGGCGAAGGCATCTGATCCCGGAGCCCAACTCCAGAGTCCGCCGATTTCACTCCGCCACCGGTCGCCGGTGGCGGAGTTTTCGTTTTGCCCGGGAATATCGCCTGTAACCTCATGGGTCGGCGGAACGTCATCCCTCCTTGGAATCCAGCCCTGCGCGAAACCATTCCCAGGGCTCCCACTGAGAATCCCGTTCGTACCACAACCGGAGCTGCCCATGCGATCCATCCCCGCCGTCCCCACGCTTTTGATGGCGGCCGCATTGTTGGCGGCCGTGGGGTACCAGCAACACCGGATTGGTCTCCTGGTCTCCCAGATGGCGGAAGTCCAACGGGAACTGGGAAACAAGGCCGGGGATGCGGCGCCCGCCGAGGCGCCGGCCCCCGAAAGCCCGCTCGAAACCGGGAATCATTCCGGAGACTTGAAGGAGGCCCCCCTGATCCGCCGGCTGGGCGCTTTGGAGCAGGCCGTGGCCCGGCTCACCGATGCCAACGATCACCTGATGAACCGCGGGCAGCTTCCCCTGACCACCGAAAAGCGGGAACAGTTGCTCGCACAACTGGAGAATCCCTCCGCGGAGGATCGCGAACGGCTGCAGGCACTCCGACTGCTGCGGCGCAACGGCTCCATCCCCGACGAGGCACTGCAGGCCGCCCTGGACTGGCTGGGGAACACCACCAATGGAAGCGTCCGTGTCCGGTTGCTGCAGCAACTCACGGGGCTGACCAACGCCCATCTCCAGCCTCCCCTGCTGGCCCTCGCCTCCAGCGGCTCCGAAGCGGAGGTCCGGCAGAAAGCCATTGGAGCCTTGCGGCCGTTCGTTGGGGACCCGCAGGTGGATTCCCAATTGTGGAACCTGTTTCTCCAGGAGTCGGATCCCGGCGTGCGGCGCCAGGCGCGGGAAGCCCTGCTCGAGGGACCGGTCTCCGACGCCCGCGCCACCCTCCTGCGGGACCGCGCCTCCGGAACGGGGAATTCCGTGGAGGAGAGAACCCTGGCCTGGGAGGCCCTGCGCAGCGCGGGCAAATCGACGCCCGAGGTGACCGCGGCCCTCGCGCAACTGGCTCAAGTCACCACCGACACCAAGGACCGTCTACGGATTTTCGAAGTGTTTAATGAGGCCAGCGACCCGGCGTTCATTCCCCCCCTGGTGCAGGGACTCCAGGATCCAAGCCCGCTGATTCGAGCCCGGGCGGCGGATGCCCTGTCTGATTTTCGATCCGAACCAGCCGTGGAGGAATGGTTCCGATACCTGGCTGAGAACGACTCCGACTCCAACGTCCGACGCCAGGCGATGCGGGCCCTCAATGATCGGGCGGCGACCCAACCGAACCGACCCGCAGGCCGACCCAGGGGCCGCCCTTAGCCGGGTTCATTCACACCCCTTCCAGGCCGGCCGGTTGCAAACCCTGCCGACGGGATGGTCCCGCGTTCCTTCCCACTGTTCCTTCCCACTTGCCGCTGCGCGTTCGCTGGTGCGACCGTCGGGCGTTCCCATGCCTGCCCCGGACGATGATCAGCGACGCCTGGATGGTGTGCGCCCCTCCAGCCACCCCCCCGGATTCACCCTGATCGAACTATTGGTCGTCATCGCCATCATCGCACTTCTGGCGGGAATGCTGATGCCGGCTCTCGGGCGGGCCCGGGAGCGGGCCCGGTCCATTCAATGCCTCAACCAACTCCGGCAACTGGGTCTCGCCACCACGATGTATGTGGACGAAAACCGGGGGAGCTTTCCGGAACGCCGGAACGACCGCCGCTGGCCCACCCAGTTGCTTTCCGGCTACCGGACTCCATCCATCCTCCGTTGTCCCAACGACCAGCGCCGCATCACCGCAGCCCTGGTGTCCGCGGCCCGGAAGGATCCCGATGCGTCGCTCCGCAGCTACATTTTCAACGGATTCAACGACTACTTCAAAGTCAGGCTGGGTTATTCCAGCGTGGATCAGGCGCTGGGAAAGCCCATGCCGGAATCCGCCCTGTCGGAGCCCAATCTGACGATCGTCTTCGGCGAGAAGCTCACCAACTCGGATCACTTCTACATGGACTTCCTCGAGGGGAATGACCGGGATCAGATTCTCCGGAACCGGCACGCCGGAGGAGGCGGCAGGAACAAGGTCGGCGGGTCCAACTACACCTTCGCCGATGGACACTCCGAGTTCCTGAAATACCGGGGCGCCCTGTTCCCACTCAATCTCTGGGCCGTGACGGAACAGTTCCGCACCAACCGGGCACTCGCCAATTGAGTTCGTCCCGACGGGACGGACCTACGTCCGCGCCGGAAGCTTCTTCTCCACGAGGCTTCGTCCGAGGACGACGTACTGGGGAAGCCCGTTCACCATCGGCGGCTTCATCTCGCCCTGCACCAGCGGCGCCGCGTACTCGACGAACTTCTCATTGGGCATCATGCCATCCTCGCTGATCCAGTCGCGCGGAATGAAGTGCTCCACGTTCGCGATGTTCGCGAGATCCTCGAGCTCAATGGTCCACTTGTACGGCTGGCTGGACAGGCGGACAATCTTCGGCATGAACCCGGACTTGCCCTCCACCGCGGCACGCACCGCCGCGGTCCCGCAGGCAAACGCCTCGTCCGAATCCGTCTGGCTGGCGAAGTGCGCGGCGGCCCGCTGGGCATAGCCGAGCTTGACCGTCCGTGTCTTGAGGTTGAGACGGCCCTGAACGATGGAGGCCAGGGCGTCGGCCGCCCCCGAAAGCACCGGATGCCCGAAGGCGTCGAGGCGGGATTTGTCAGCCCCGATCTCCTCGCCCGCGGCGTTCTTGAGCCCCTCCCCCACAACCACAATGCAGTAGTTCAACTCGGCAACGCACGCCTTCACGCGGTTCAGGAAGGCATCCTCGTCGAGCGGAATCTCCGGGAGCAGGATGACATGCGGCGGGCGCGCGGCGTCCCCCTGCTTGGCGAGCACGGTGCCGGCGGCGATCCAGCCGGCAGCGCGCCCCATGACCTCGATGATGCAGCACGATCCGTCGTCGGTGGCCATCGAACTGACGTCGAG
>JAEUHD010000068.1 GCA_016793645.1 Verrucomicrobiales bacterium | reverse complement strand
GGCGGACGAACCGGCGGGTGTCGCAGTGCCCTGACCGAGGGTCGAAAGCTCCCGCACGGCCACGGCGCTGGGTCGCGGCGGTTCCTCCTCCCGGATCGTCCGCCGCATCGCGTCCAGGCCGGACGACATGAGCGTTTTCGGATCAAACGGCGGCCGGCCGGTCAGCAGCTCGTAAAGCAGCACACCCAGGCTGTACACATCGCTGCGGGTGTCGATGTCGAGGCTGGTCATCAGCGCCTGCTCGGGACTCATGTAGGCGGGCGTGCCGATGAACTGCTCGAAGGCGGTGTAGACACTCTTGTCCGTCAGTTCCTGACCGGAGGTGGCCTTGGCGATGCCGAAGTCGATGACCTTGGGCACCGCCTCGCCGTCGTTGATCGTGACCAGGATGTTCGACGGCTTCAGGTCGCGATGGATGATGCCCTTCTGGTGGGCGTGCTGCACCGCCAGGCAGACCTGGGCGAACAGTTCGAGGCGTTGGGCCGTGTCGAGGTGGGCCTCGTCGCAGTAGTCCGTGATCCGCACGCCGCGCACGAGTTCCATCACGAAGTAGGGGCGTCCATGGTCGGTGGTGCCCCCGTCGAGCACCTTGGCGATGTTGGGATGGTCCATCAGGGCCAGCGCCTGGCGCTCGGCTTCAAACCGCGCCACCACCTGCCGGGTGTCCATGCCCAGCTTGATGACCTTCAGCGCCACCCGGCGCCGGACCGGCTCCTCCTGTTGGGCCAGATACACCACGCCGCAGCCCCCTTCCCCCAATTTCTCCAAAAGCTTGTAGCGACCCACCCATTCGCCCAGGGATTCGCCGGATTCCATGGGCATTGTCCGCTGGGGATCGGGCCGGACCGGGTGCTGGGGGTGATCCGGCAGGAAGTCTCCGGCCTCGGCGGCGGCACCCAGCAGTTCCTCGACCCGGGCCCGCAGTGCGGGATTGCCCGCGCAGGCGTGGTCGAGAAACGAAGCTCGAACGGCCGGTTCAAGCTGGGCGGCACTGTTGAAAAGGGTCTCGGCCCGATCGGTGGAGTGATTCATGGGGTTGTCCATTTCCTCCTACAGTGGCGTCGTCGTGGGCGGAACCGGCTCATGGATCCGAAGAATTTTCCGGGGGCTCGTCGGATCGTCCGATCCGCTCTCACGAGGTGCGCTTCAATTCCGCGAAGAGCCAGGCCCGGGTGTAGGCCCAGTGGCGCTTGGCCGTCGCGGGCGAGATGCCCAGGGCTTCGGCGGCCTCGGGGATGGCGAGCCCGGCGAAGAACCGCAACTCGACCAGCCGGGCCTTCTCCGGATCCTCGGCGGCGAGGCGTCCGAGGGCTTCATCCAGCCGGAGCAGCGTCTCGTCGTCAGTGGCGATGGCGACATCCATCTGGTCCAGATCGATCCGCTGAAGGCCGTGTCCGTGCCGGGCCCGGTGTCGCCGACGGGCGCGATCAATCAGGATGCGGCGCATGGCCTCGGCCGCCGCGCCAAAGAAATGGCCGCGGCCGTTCCAAGGCTGGCTCGCGGATCCGGTCAGCTTCAACCATGCCTCGTGAACCAGTGCGGTCGGTTGCAGGGTTTGACCTGCGGCTTCCTGGGCCATCCGCTGGGCGGCGAGGATCCGGAGTTGCTCGTACACCAGGGGAAGGAGTTCCTCCGCGGCCTGGCGGTCCCCCTGCTGGGCGCGATCAAGGATGCGGGTCACATCGCTCATGGGATGCGGCACCCTCTCCCCGACCCAACGGAACCATCAAGCGGCAAACCCCGGAGCGGTTCGCGGGAGGGCGGGACGGTGCCCCTCCACCTCCGGCCGAGCAACGCCGAAGGGGATCGCCGGAGGTCGAGCGAGCGAAACCGAACCGCACCCAATGGAGTCCCGAAGCCGAATCACGATGGCTCAGAGCCGCTTTGCCATCAGCCAGAGCACGGCACCGAGGGCGGCGATCGCCAGAACCCACTTCACCCACCCTCGTCCCGCGCGTCCGGCGATGGGCGTGGGTTTTGGAAAGTTCGGCGAAGTTGGGCCAACAGCCGGCGTCGGGGCCTTCTCAGGCGGCACGGGGAGGAAAGCCGTCGCCTCTCCGGCTTCCGGGGACGGCGTCCGGGACCCGACGATCATCTGAACCGGTTCGGGAACGGGTCGGGGTTGGGCGGTTCGCGACGGCCCGAAATTCGCAGTGACGGCGGTCGCATCGTCGCCCGGTGGGGCATCCAGTTCCAGGCGGACCTCGACCCGGCCGAACCGAAGCAGGTCTCCGTGATTCGCCGGGCGCTGGCCGCTGACCCGCTCGCCTCCAACCCAGGTGCCATTGGAGGAGCCATGGTCGCGCACAATGACCTCATTCCAGTTCACGATCAGCTCGCAGTGGTCTGCGGACACCGACGGGTCATGGAGGACCAGGGCGTTGCGGGAACTTCGGCCCACCGTGGTACTGCCCTCGGGCAGCTCAAATGGCGGCACTTCCATTTCCGCCTGGAAGAAGTGAAGTCTTGGCATACGACGTCAAGGTTTGGTGGCGGGGCGTTTCGCCTCGGCAGCCTGGATGACCTCCCACGACGGGGCTCGCCACATCTGCCATGTGCCGGGTTTTCCTAGAACGCCGACGAGAAGCGTATTGCCGTCCTCGGCAAAGGCAATGGTATCGAAGCCGGTCCCTTTGCCCGGCAATGTCAGAAGCTCCTGCCCTGTTTCCAACTGCCAAAGTTGGACGGCCTCCTGCCCGCCAGAGCCTGTGGCCACGCTGCGGCTGTCGGGGGAAAAGGTGACGCCGTGAACGCCATGCCGGGTGCCTTGCAAGGTGCGGATCCGCTTCATGGTCGACACATCATAGACCACCGCTATTCCGTACTCGCTGGGCGCGGCAACCCAGCGTCCATCGGGCGAGATGCTCATCGGCCTGATGGCGCCGCGCTCCGGCAAGATGACCGGCGCCTGATCCGGGTGGGAGAGATCCCAAAACACGACCTCCGAGTCGTCTTGCTTTAGGATGGCCATCACGAGCTTTCGTCCGGAGTCCGCAAAATAGGGCTTGGGTCGGTCCGCCGGAAGGTCCGAGCGCAGGACCAACATCCCGGTCGCCACCTCCCGGACTTCAAAGCCGCGGTCCGGCGGAAGCGCCTCGATGTACACCAGCCTGCCGTCGGGACTGAACAGCCGGGGAGCCGGTGGATGGAGCTCCGATTTCCATGCCCACCGCCGGGACGGATCATCAAGGCTCGCGATATGAACCGTGTCCGGTGTCTCACCCCAGGCGATTTGGCGATCTCCGCGGGCGTAGGCAAAGGCTGGCCGAGGTTTCCCTTCCCAAAGGACGACATTCGAGCCAGCCGAAGTAACGAAAACCTCTGACACAGCCTCGCGACCTTCCCACACCCTCAGTTCGTTTGTCCGATTGTATTCGGCGTAAATGTTGGGTAGCCGGAGAACTCTGGTCGAGTTGTTGTCAAAAGGGATTGGCGCCCCCGATTGCGACAGGTCCTCAAGCTTGAGCGCGACGAACCCGAGGCCGCCGGCGCCCGAGACCTCTGCGTGGACCTTTCCCGGCGCGAATTCGGCCGCAAAGAGAACCTCTGGCGGCAGCAGTCGAAACCCATAAGGGGAGGGGCGGGCGGAAAGAGCCCAAAGCAGGACACTGCCATCCCGTGAACCGCTGGCGAGCATCGTGCCATCCGGGCTAACGTCGATGGACCAGATCTCGTCCCCATGCCCCTGCAGGACCCTGACATTCGTCCATCCGGTCGTTTCCCAGACGCGAACAGTCTGATCGGCGGCTCCTGAGGCGAACCAGCGGCCGTCCCGGGAGAACGCCCCTTCCGCCACCCAGCCCGTGTGCCCCTCCAATCGGGCGACGAGTTTGCCGGTTTCCGCATCCAATACGCGAAGGGGTGTCTGTTCATAAGCCGTGGCTAGGACGAGGAATCTGTCATCGGGCGAAAGGGCCATCATCGACACTCCATCGTTGGTCCCGAGATCTGCCGTCCAGAGTTCCCGGCCTGTCTCAGGGTTCAGGCACTTCGCGCTCAACTGTGAGGCCGCTCCAGCGGCTTGACTCAGAAAGAGCCGCTTTCGGTCGGACGACAGGCGGACGGTGCCCACCCACCGGCCGGTGCCCGAAGTGAGATGGGTGCCCGACACGACGCCTTTCGTCATGTCAAAGGTCACCGCCTCCGCAATTGGTGAGCCCTGGTTGTACGTGAATGTTGCCAAGCCCAGGCCATCGGGGGTGAACGAAAGCTCCCGGACCGCATTCGACCCCTGCCACAGCACGGTTTCGCTGCCCCGGACCAGATCGTGCAGCGTGATGTTTCCCAGCCCCGTTGCGGTCGCGAGAAGATTCGGGCGGGGCGAGAAGACGGCTTTGGCCATGCCACCGTTGGGTTGAAATTGTTTCACCCGGATTTGGTGGGCGGTGTCCCAGAGTTCAATCTCACCTCCTGTATAGCCTACCGCGAGTCGCGCGCCGTCCGGTGAAAAACGGACGGAGAGGCTGGAAGATCGGGATCCGTTATCCAGCACGGCGAAGGCCTCGCCGCGGCACAATTGCCACAGATAACGCCATTCCCATCCCCTCAAATCCTCCTCGCCGGGCGCGGGACGGTGACGATCCAACAGGCGACGGGCCCGTCCGAGGTTGCTCTCGTTCACGGACTGCTGGGCCTGCTTCATGTCGGCCGCGTAGAGTAGGCGCCGCGAGTGCTCCCGGTTCTCCACGGCTATTCGGGTCTGCTCGTCGGCCCGGTGGCGTTCGGCTTCGGCCTCAAGTTGCCTGGCTCGGGCCTGCTCCCCCGCCCGGGTGGCCCGGACCGCCTGCCAGGCGCTGACGCTGATCCCCACGATCAGTGCGAGCGCCACGGCCCCACCGGCCGCAAACACCAGCCTGTTCCGTCGAATTGCCTTTTGGAACTTGTAGGCTGCACTGGGTGGACGAGCGGTGACGGGCTCGTTGTCGAGGTGCCGCCGGAGGTCGGCCGCCAGTCCGTTGGCCGTCTCGTACCGGCGCTGGCGGTCCTTCTCCAGGCACTTCATCACGATCCAGTCGAGGTCGCCCTCAACCTGTTGGATCAACCGCGGTGGCTCGACGGAGCGGCGCTTGGCAGTGGTGGTGAGCTTGTCGGCACCAAGCGTCGCCAACCGTGTGCTGGGGCGCGGCGGTTCCTTCTCCCGGATCGTCCGGCGCATCGTGTCGATGCCGGACGCCATCAATTCCTTCCCGTCAAGCGGCGTGCTGCCAGCCAGCAACTCGTACAACAACACGCCCAGGCTGTAGATGTCGCTGCGGGTATCAATGTCCAACCCGCTCATCTCCGCCTGCTCGGGGCTCATGTAGGCGGGAGTGCCGATGAACTGGTGTAACTGCGTGTAGACGGTGGCGTCCGCCAGCTTCCCTTCCGTCGCCTTCGCAATGCCGAAATCGATCACCTTCGGTACGGGCACTCCATCGTGCAACGTCACCAGGATGTTCGACGGCTTGATATCCCGGTGGATGATCGCTTTCTGGTGCGCATGCTGAATGGCTTGGCAGACCTTGATGAACAGTTCCAACCGATCCTTCGTGCTGAGATTCGACTGGTCGCAGTAGTCGGTGATCCGGATCCCCCGGACCAGTTCCATCACGAAGTAGGGGCGGCCTTGGGGAAGTTGAGAGAGGCCCTCACTCCCTGCCCCTCTCCCTTCATCCAATGAAGGGAGAGGGTGGCCGGAGGCCGGGTGAGAGCCCCCCGTTGTCCCGGCATCCAGCACCCTCGCGATGTTCGGATGATCCATCATCGCCAGCGCCTGGCGTTCGGCCTCAAACCGGGCGACCACCTGCTTGGTGTCCATGCCCAGCTTGATCACCTTGAGCGCGACCCGACGGCGCACCGGTTCGGTCTGTTCCGCCACGTACACCACCCCGCAGCCGCCTTCCCCCAGCTTCTCCAGCAGCTTGTAGCGACCGAGCGTCTGGCCCACAGCTTCGTCGGGCGGACCCTGCAGGTCGCACGACTGGGTCGCGAAGGTCCCCTCGTCCGGTCCGCACAGCTCGGGTTCGGGTTGGTCATGTGCCGCCAACAGGGCCTCCAGTCGTCCGCGCAGCGCCCCGTTCCCCTCGCACATCGCCTCGAGGAACGCCCCGCGCCGTTCCGGCGCCTTCTCCAGCGCGAGGGCAAACAGGGCACGCTCCCGTTCCTGAAGCTCACGGGCGTTGGCGGTCTGTCGGTCCATTTATTATTTCGTGCGCATTCCCGGCCTGAAAAGTATGGGATCGATCAGGATTTCCTTCCGGCCTTCCGGAGTTCCACCGAAAGCCAGGCTCGGGCGTAGGCCCACCATTGCTTGGCAGTCGGAACAGCGATCCCCAGTGCGGCACCGGTTTCCTCAAAGCTCAGGCCAACGAAGTAGCGGAGCTTCACCAGTTCCGCCATTTGAGGATCGACGGCGGCGAGTGCGTCCAGCGCGTCATTCACCCGCAGCAGGCCTTCGTCCGTCACAGGCGGGGAAAACTCCTCGATGGCCTCCAACTCCAGGGGCACCTCCCCACCGCCCCGTTTGACGGCCGATCGCCGTCGTGCCCGCTCGACGAGGATCCGCCGCATGGCCTCCGCGGCAGCGCCGAAAAAGTGGCCCCGGCTGTTCCACGCCTTGCGTTCGTCCGTCCCCGCCAACCGCAGCCAGGCCTCGTGAACCAACGCGGTGGCCTGCAGCGTCTGGCCGGGCTTCTCCTGCGCCATCTTCGCCGCCGCCAACGTGCGGAGTTCCTCATAGACCAGCGGCAGCAACTGGTCCGCCGCCTTAGAATCGCCCGCGTCCATGAATTGGAGCAACTGGGTGACGTCGGGCATGGAAATGAGTCTAGCCAGCCATCGGGGCAAAGCGAGTGCGGTAAATCGAGGGGGCGACCGATGCCCAGTCTCTCACGTCCCTTCGACCACGATGGGGTCGCCCGGCGACCTCGCGGATCCACGAATTGACCTAAACCCATATTTACGGGAGGCTGACAGCATGAAGACGACGGTGGAGATTCCCGACCGACTGTTCCGGGATGCCAAGACGGCGGCGGCCAGCCGTGGTCTCTCTCTCAAGGCGTTTCTTACCGAAGCCCTCAAGGACAAGCTCGCCGGCCCGCGACTCCGCCACACCGATTGGCCGGTACCCCCTCCGCAACTGCCCAAAGGCGAACTGCGGCGCATCCAAGCCACGATTGACGGGGAGTTTTCCCACGTGGAAGCGGAGGAATGGAAATGATGCTGGATACCAACGCTCTCTCCGCTTGGGCCGACGCCGATGCAGCGTTGCTGCGCGTGCTGCCCAAGGACCGGCTTTGGCACCTGCCCGTGGTGGCCCTCGGTGAGTTTCTGTTTGGCATCCGCCGGTCACGAGAACGAACCCAGTTGGAGCGGTGGATTGAAGCGGTGAAAGCAAGCTGTGCCATCGCCGAGGTCGATGGAGACACCGCGGACCATTACGCCACCCTCCGGGAGGAACTCCGTGCCGCGGCGACTCCCATTCCCGAAAACGACCTCTGGATTGCCGCTCTCTGCCGGCAGCACCATCTGCCTGTGGCCAGCCGTGACGCACACTTTGACCATGTGCGCGGATTGAAGCGCGTCACGTGGTGAGACGCCGGGCGCCCAGCAGGGGTTCCTCGCCGGGAGGATTCAAGGTTTGTCCGATGAGGATAGGGTGACAGGTTCGATCTTCGTTGGAAGACGTGGGGCACGGGCGCGGTTGCGCCGGCGGACACGCCTTGATCTCAAAAGGGGAGAGGAAGAAGGGCGTGGCCCTTGGAGGACCGTGAACCTGGCACCCTAGTGCTCCACGAGATTTCAAAACGCGTTCCGCCGGGCGCCGAAAGCGGTAGAGGACTACCGCAGTCCAAGGACCGTGAACCTGTCACTGCATGCCTTCAGTTCTTGGTGGCGGCGATATTTCCAGATAGATGACCTGGCACTGGGTTCTGGGTTATGCCGCGCAGGAATGGGTGACCCGCCCGCCTGGCACTCTCCCTCTCACGCCCCATGCCTGCTGTCCTGCCGGAACCAACTTCCCTGCGAATCCGTCCGGCCGTCGCTGCCGACGCCCCGGTGATTGCCGAGTTCAATCGCTGCCTGGCCCGGGAAACCGAACACCGCGAGCTGGACCCGGCCCGGGTGGCAGCCGGTGTGGCCGCCGTGCTCGCCGATCCCGCCAAGGGCCGCTACCTCGTGGCCGAGGCCGACGGGCGCGTAGTCGGGCAACTGATGCTGACCTTCGAGTGGAGCGATTGGCGGAACGGGTGTTTCTGGGGGATCCAGAGCGTGTACGTGGAGGCGGCCGATCGGGGCCGTGGGGTCTTCACCCGGTTGTACCGTCACGTGGAACGACTGGCCCTCGAGGATTCCGGAGTGTGCGGCCTCCGGCTCTACATGGAGCACCACAATGCCCCGGCCCGGGCCGCCTACGAGAAGCTGGGAATGAAGGCGGCCGGCTACGAGGTCTTCGAGGTGGATTTCGTCCCGCTCTCCACCGCCCCGTCCCCCTGAGCGATCGGCATCGACGCCGCCAAGAGACAGTGAACCTGTCACTCTATCCAACCCCTATCTAACGAAAAGGACTTCACCGGTTCGGGAATTCCGAAGGTGATCCATCCGATCGACTGAGGCGCCCGATGTGGAAGTGGGGCGGAAATCACTCCAGTGTGGAGCGAACGTCGTTCAGCTGCGCCAGGGAGACGCACTCGATCTTTTCGTCCATGAGGTAGCCCGTCTTGCCGGGATAGACTACCCACAGTTTCTCCAGCTTCAGATCGTGCAGGGCGATGCGCATCGACTTGGTGATGGTCGGCGCGTCCTGGTATTTCACCTCGAAACCCCAGCGCTTGCCCCTGGCGCTCACGAGCAAGTCCAACTCAGCACCCGCGTGCGTGCCCCAGAACCAGGCGTTTCGTTCACCGGCCCAGGAGAGGATTTGCTCAATGACGAAGCCTTCCCACGAAGCCCCAAGCTTGGGGTGGGCTTGCAAGGATGGAAGATCGGGAATGTTGAGCAGACCGTGGAGCAGGCCCGAGTCCCGCACATAGACCTTCGGCGCCTTCACCACGCGCTTGCCCAGATTCTCAAACCAAGGCTGAAGCTGCCGCACCACGTAGGCGCCGGTCAGGATATCCAGATACTTCCGGGTCGTATGGTGCGTCACTCCCAGCGACGCACCGATCTGTGATCCGTTCCAAACCTGACCGTGGTGATGCGCCACCATGGTCCAAAACCGCCGGAGCACCTCCGCCGGAACTTGCACCCCAAACTGAGGCATGTCCCGCTCCAGGAACGTCCGTATGAAGTTCGATCGCCACTGGCGGCTATCCTCGTCGTCGTCGGCCAGGAATGATTGGGGAAATCCTCCGCGCAGCCAGAGCGGGTCACGACGATCATGCCCCACTTCTCCCAGCGTGAACCCGCTCATGTCCACGAAATGAATTCGACCTGCCAGACTGTCTGACGCTTGCCGCATGAGATCTGGCGAGGCGCTTCCCAACACGAGGAACCGGCACGGCAACGGCCTCCGGTCCGCCAGCACCCGCAAAAGCATCGTCAGCTCCGGTCGGCGTTGAATCTCGTCCAAGATGACTACGCCACGCAGGCCTTCCAACGTCAGCTGGGGGTTCGCCAACCGCGCCTGGTCGTTGGGATCTTCGAGGTCGAAATACACCGCGTTCTCCCGCCGCCCGACCTCCTTCGCCAGAGTCGTCTTGCCACACTGCCGAGGGCCCAGGATGGCCGTCACGGGATTGCGTTGGAGGCCGTACTCGACCTGGCGCAGCAATTCAGCCCTCTCGATCATCCTGGTAAAATGGAATAGATGATTCCAAAATACAAGAATCCATAGCAACTCCCTGATTTCATTGATGGATCTCGCTGGAAGGAGTCCCAGAATCCGGCCGATCCGGCAGAGCCCGTCGTCGTTTCGGCGCCTCGGATCCGGGTGGTTCACCTCACCACTTCCCGAGGCTGCGAATGAGGGTGGGATCAACCCTCCGGTATTCCCTGCGCAAAGACCGGCTGCGAGAGCGACTCCGGCGGGAATGCCGCTACCTGCTTCGTTCCAATCTGAGCGGACAGGATCTCCTCCCAACACGCCATCGAGCCCCTCCCAGCCTCCGACCCGTAGTGAGGACCCACCACACCAATCTTCAAAATCAGGCCCATTCTCTCCCTTCCCCTTCTCCAGTTGCGAAAGTCGGGTTAGGGACGATGCGAATCTGAACCATATCCGGTGGGGTGAGGCTCCCGCCAAGCCGTTCGCATCTCTCCATGAACCGCCGCCGTAGCCGCGGAGGGCACGACACGCCATTCCCCCCCCCTTCGCCCAAATCGAGAACTCCGCCTATGGGGTCCACTGGGGAAAAGTCAGCGTCTCCTTTCGTCCGCGGCTACGGCGGCAGGTCCATTTTTTCAAGGCTTTCGGCTCTCCGCCCGTTCCGCTCCGCCGGGAGCCGTTGAGGCCGCATCCTTCGCCTCCGCGGCTTGGATGACCTCCCAGGACGGGGCGCGCCACATCTGCCAGGATCCCCGTGCGGGACTGCCGGCCAGGAGTGTGTTGCCGTCCTCGGCAAATTGCAGGAAGAAGACGGAACCCGTGCCGGGCAACGTCAGCAACTCCCGGCCGGTTCCCACCTGCCAGAGCTGTAACGTCTCCCGACCCGACGCACCGGTGGCGAGTCTCCGGCTGTCGGGGGAGAAGGTCGAGCTGAAGACCTGCTGCCCTGCGGCCTGCACGACGCTGCTCCGCTCCATGGCGACTGCGTCGTACACGACAGTCTCGCCCTGCCTACTCCGGATGGAAGTCCAGCGGCCATCCGGCGAAACATGGACGTCGTAGATTCCGAAAAGGCCGGCGTCTTCAGTGAATGCCCGTGGGGGTTGCTCCGGACGGGAAAGGTCCCAGAACAAGACCTGCACCTCGTTATTCGTCGGGGTGATCGCCACCAGCCTGCGGCCGCCACCGGCAAATCGCACGCTGCCCTCGCCCAGGATTCGGTCCGATCTCAGAAGCAACTCCCCGGTGGTCACCGACCGGATCTCCAGGCCCTTTCGCCAATAAGGGCTGTTCCCGATCCAATGGTTGGTTCCCGCGATCGCGAGCAGCGTTCCCTCCGGGTTGAATCTCTGCAGGTCCGGGGAGGCGAGGCCCGAGGTCCACTGCCAGCGCCGCTTTGATGGGCCGAGATCCGCGACATGGACGGTGCCCGTCTTCGTGGCCCAGGCCAACATCCGCTGTTCAGTCGCGAGGGGCTGCTTGTCGCCGCGGACCGCAGGCAGGTCGGCCCAGACGTAGCTTTGAAGATCCGGGCCCACCGGCTCGTTAAAGAGTTCCGACCAGCCGATCCCGAGCTCCGCAACCCGGAGAATATTGGTCTGCTCGTAGCGGGCGAAAAGCGTCGGGGCCAAGTCTTCATGGAGAGTGCCGAGGTCGAATCCCGAAGGCACCGGAGCTTCAGACAGGTCCGACAGCCGAAGAATGTACGGTCTCTTCGCTCCTGAACCCATCTTTGAGGTCCCCGCGTTCATGGTCCCGTTGACCAGGACGACCCCTGGGGAGATCTCGCGGAGATCCTGCACCTCGGCAGGAAGAAGTCGGTATCCGTAGGGTGACTTGCGGTCCCCTTCCGGGTCCCAGAGCAGGGTGAAGCCATCCTTCCCACCGCTGGCCAGCATCCTGCCGTCCGGACTGAAGGCAACACAGAGGACCTGATCCTGGTGACCTCGCAGAATTCGCCGTTCCGTCCAACCGGTGGGTTCGCCCGAGGTGTCCCAGATCCGGATGGTCTGGTCGGCCGACGCCGAGGCCAGTCGGCGACCGTCTCGGGAGAAGGTCAATTCCGAGACGGAACTGCTGTGACCCTTCAAGCGGGTGACGAGCCTTCCGGTCGCAGCGTCCCAGACATGAATCACCGCCTCTTCCCAACCCGTGCCCGCCGCGATGAACCGGTCGTCCGGCGAGAGCGCCATCGCGGTCACCGGGTCCCTCATCCCAAGCTCCGCTTCCCAAAGCGGCCGGCCGGTCGCGGGATCCAGACATCGCACGCTCCAATTCCGGTTCGTCGGGTTCCTGTCGCTCAGGAAAAGGCGCTTTCCGTCCGCCGACTGGCAGGCCGCGCCTTCGAGCCGGGACGCGCCCGAGGTGGCGTTGGTACTCAAGGCGACGCCCTGGACCCCGTCGAAGGTGATCGCCTTGCCGCCTTGCAGTTTGTGCGTCAATGCCGTCAGTCGCCGACCATCAGACGTGAACGAAATCCCCCGGATCCCGTTCGTTCCCTTCCAGAGGATGGGGTCGCGACCCGTGGAAAGATCGTGGAGAGCCAGAGTTGTACCCATCTGTGTGACGGCGAGGAGGTCCGAGCGGGGCGAGAAGGCGAGGTGGACGTCCCGCCCGGCGCCCTCGAGTTTCCTCAGGACGGTCCGGCGGGCGACATCCCAGACTTCGATCGAGTCCCCTCCATAGCCGACCGCCAACCGTGTGCCGTCGGGTGAGAAGCTGACGGACATGCCGGGCTTTCCGGGTTTTTCCGTCAGGACGGCGAGGGCATCGCTGCGGCACTGCTGCCAGAGATAACGCCATTCCCATCCCCGCAGATCCTCCTCGCCGGACCTGGGACGGTGACGATCCAGAAGCCGCCGGGCGCGTCCGAGATTGTTTTGATTCACCGCCTGCTGGGCCAGGTTCATTTCCGCCGCATAGAGCAGGCGTCGGGAGTGTTCCTGACTTTCAACGGCCTTGCGCGCCTGGGCGTCGGCGCGGACGCGTTCGGATTCCGCCTCG
>JAEUHD010000055.1 GCA_016793645.1 Verrucomicrobiales bacterium | reverse complement strand
CGTCGACCATGGCAAAACCACGCTGGTGGACTGTCTGCTGAAGCAGTCCGGCACCTTTCGCGAAAACCAGCAGGAGACCAAGGTGGAGCGCCTGATGGACTCCATGGATCTGGAAAAGGAGAAGGGCATCACGATCCGGGCGAAGAACGCGGCGTTCAAATACAAGAATTTCCACGTCAACATCGTGGACACCCCGGGCCATGCGGACTTCGGCGGCGAGGTGGAGCGCATCATGAACATGATCGACGGGGTGCTCCTGGTGGTGGATTCCGCCGAGGGCCCGCAGGCGCAGACCCGGTTCGTGCTCCGCAAGGCGCTGGAAGCCGGCGCGAAGCCGATCGTGGTCATCAATAAGATCGACCGCGACAACGCCCAGCCCAAGAAGGTGCTCGACCAGGTTTTCGAATTGTTCATGTCCCTCAACGCCACGGACGAACAGCTGGATTTCCCGTTCATCTACTGCTCGGCCAAGCAGGGATACGCCAAGGTGGAACTCGATCACACCAGCGGCACGATGGAGCCCCTGTTTGACGCGATCGTGAAGCACATCCCGCCCCCGCGCGCCCACGCCGGCGATGGATTCCAGCTCCTTGTCGCCAACCTCGACTACAGCGACTACCTCGGCCGAATCGCGTTCGGGAAGATCTACGAGGGCAAGATCAAGGTGGGTGATCCCGCCATCTGCCGCCACGGCAATGGCAAGATCACCAAGAACAAGATCACCATGATCTACCACTTCGAGGGTATGAAGCGGATCGAGGTCAATGAGGCCCATGCCGGCGACATCGTCGGGTTGACCGGATTCGAAGACGTCTTCATCGGTGAAACGATTTGCGACAGTGATGCCCGGGCCGCGCTCCCCTACATCCCCGTCGATCCCCCGACGATTCAGATGGAATTTGCCGTCAACGACGGCCCGCTGGCGGGACAGGAAGGCAAGAATGTCACCGCGCGCCACATCTGGGACCGCCTCGTCAAGGAGACGCGGACCAACGTGGCCCTGCGCATTGCTCAGACCTCCGATCCCAAAATCTTCGCGGTCGCCGGTCGGGGAGAGATGCAGATCGCCATCCTGGTCGAGCAGATGCGCCGGGAAGGGTACGAGGTGCTGGTTTCCCGCCCCGAAGTCCTCTGGAAGAAGGACGAGAATGGGAATCCGCTGGAACCCATCGAGAAGCTCTTCGTGGAAGTGCCGTCCGAGAATCTCGGGACCATCATGGAGAATCTTTCCAACCGGAAGGCGCAGATCACCAACATGAACCACGTCGGCAACCAGGTCTCGATCGAGGCGCTGGCCCCGATGCGCGGGTTGATCGGGTTCGAAACGGACCTCGTGAACTCCACCAAGGGCATGGGCGTGATGAGCCACCTCTTCCACGAATACGGACAGGACCGCGGTGAAATCGCGGCGCGCAAAAACGGTTCCCTCGTGGCCATGGAATCCGGCGAGGCGACGTCCTACGCGCTGAACATGGTCCAGGAGCGCGGCCGCCTGATGGTCGAACCCGGCGACGCCATCTATGTCGGCATGATCGTCGGCGAAAACGCCCGCGAGGAGGACATCCCGGTCAACCCGGTGAAGGAGAAGAAGCTCACCAACATGCGCTCCCAGGGCGACGGCAAGGGCATCCAGCTCAATGCCCCGCTCAAGCTGAGCCTCGAACGCGCGCTGGAATACATCGACGTGGACGAATACGTCGAAGCCACCCCGAAGAGCCTCCGCCTCCGGAAGAAGATCCTCGACGAAAACCAGCGCAAGCGCTCGGAGAAGTCCCGCCAGATCCGGTTCGTGACCGAATAGCGCCGACGCTCCCGCCGGCTACTTCCCACCCAGAAGCGCGGGGAGGTGGGAGAGATGCAGCTTGCCGGCCTGCGCCTCGATCTGGGGCAGGTGGGTTTCCTGGAGTGTGCGCGCCTGGCCCACCAGGGATTCGTAGATCGACCTCAGTTCGAGGGCGCTGAATTCGCGCCCCCCGGCGTAGTACTGCCGCGCCAACTGCCCCAGCGCGTAGGTCGTCACAAAGGAAAGCCCGGAACTTGCCGCCTGCCCTCCGAGCGCGCGGCCGAGTTCCCCGGCCACCTTGCCCAGAACACCCCGGGCCACCTTCTCCAGGAACCCTTCGATGACCTGGGATGTCAGCCCCACGCCCACCGTCGCGAGCAGGTCCTTGATGTGCCCGCGATCCAACTCGTATCCGAAGGCATTGCCGATCCGGTAGACGAGCCGCATCTGGAGCGGAACGATCGCCATCGTGGCGAGGGAACTCGGCAGCAATTCCAGCGCTCCCGCGAGGATCGCGTTCTGGAGGATCATCCGGTCGAGGTCGGCGTCCGGAATGGACGCGGATCGCGTCACCGCCACCGCACCCACCCGGGGAAGCGCCACGCCCCCGGGCAACTGCGGAACCGCGGTTGCCGCCGTCCAGGTGTCCGTCTGGTGTTCCACCTCCCGGGCGTAGGTTTCATCCAGCCCCAGATCCGAGCGGAGTTCGGACAAAAACGCCTTCTCGTCCGGCGACAATGGCTTGTCCGCCTCGCAGACCGCCACGGCGGCCTCGTACGCGGGAAGCCCCGTGATCGGACCCCGCAACTCCGCGGCGAGTTCCTTCACCCTCCGCGCCCGTTCCCCGGGATCCGAACTCGGGGACTCCACGCCCTGATGTTGGAACCGTTCCGCGACCTTGCGGAAGGCCTCCTGCTCCGCCGGATAGGCCGTGCCATCCGCATACGCGGCGTGGAGCGCGAGACCCAGCAGTGCCTGTTGTTGGGAAGAGGTCATGAAAAAGAAATGGGGTGGGACCGGCGACCCGATGATTCAAGCTGAATAAGGAGGACTGGCAACGACGCAGTCTCCGGAGGGTGTCGTCACTCAATCGTCACAATTCCGCCACTTCGGCGACACCCCTCATTCTCAGCGTCCATCCCGTGAATCGGGTATACCCGCGGCGGACTGCCGCCCTTGCCATCCTTTGCCTGCCGCTGCTCACCCGGGCCGCGGAGAATTCCCTTTCCACGGCCCGCGAGTCGGTCGGCCAATGGGTCCAGACCCAGCAACTGATCTCCAGGACCCGCACCGAATGGGAGGCGGACCGGGAGATGCTTCAGCAGTCCAAGGCGCTGTTTGAGCGGGAGTTGAAGGCCGTGCAGGAGGAAATGGCCAAACAGGGGACCAACAGCACGGTCGCCAATACCGAACGCCTGAAGCTGGACGGCGAATTGAAGCGGTCCAATGAGGCCATCGAGGCGGCCCGGTCGCAGATTTCCGCAATGGAAACCGAGTTGCGGGCCCTGATCCCCCTGCTGCCGGCCCCCGTGCTTTCCGGGGCACAACAACTGCTCAATCGCCTTCCTGCGGATCCGGCCAACACCAAGGCCGGGGTGACCGAACGCGTACAGACCGTGGTCTCCCTGCTCAACGAGGTGGACAAGTTCAACAACGCCGTGACGGTGTTCACCGAGAAGCGCCGCAACGACAAGGGCGAGGAGGTCTCCGTGGAGACGGTGTACGCCGGTTTGGGGGCCGCCTACTTCGTGAATGAATCCGGAAATTTCGCCGGGTTCGGACGCCCGGGGGACAAGGGGTGGGAATGGACGGTGGATCCCGCCCTGGCCGCCGATGTCCGCGAAATGATCCGCATCTACCGCAATGAGCGCACCGCGCGCTTTGTCCCCCTGCCCGTCACCGTCCGCTAAGCCCTCCTTCCCCATCCGCATGAGTCGCATCGTTCGTCATCACGCCGCCGCCGGGCTCCTGGCCCTCCTCCTTGCCGTCCCCGGCTGGCGCGGCAACGCCCAACAGGACCTGAAGTCCGTGGCCACCGGCGCCTCCGAGGACTTGAAGAAGGCCCTCGCCGAACTGGCGCAGGTGCGCCAGCAGGTTGAATCCGAGCGCGTCCCCCTCGCCCGCGAACTCAGCGAACTGGAGCAGCGGCTTGCCGACCAGCGGGCCGAACTGGCGAAGGCCCAGCGGTTCCAAGAAAACCAGCTGGTCGAATTGAACGCCCTCAAGGCGGAGGCGAAACGCCGTGCGGACGAGGTGTCCTACGTCGATTCCCTGCTCACCGAGTATTCCCGGGCGTTCCGGTCCCGGCTGAATTTTGCGGAGGAACCCAGGTACCTCGCCGTGTTTCAGGATGTGGACAAGGCGGCGGTGGCTCCGGATCAAACCCCGGCCGAGCGACTCCAGCGCCGCTTCGCCATCCTCAAGACCGCCATCGCCCGCGGACATGACGCCCTGGGCGGTGAAATCATTGAGGGACGTGCCCTGGACCGCCAGGGACGGGTCCAGCAGGGAAAAATCGCCCTAATTGGCCCGGTGGCCATGTTCGCCGATGCCGCGGGCACCAGTTCCGGAATGCTGCAGCAGGAACTGAACAAGGCCGATCCCACCGTCGTTGCCGTCAGCCCCGAAATCACCACGGCCGCCCGTGAGTTGGTGACGACGGGCAAGGGACGCCTCGCCCTGGACCCAACCCTGGGGAACGCCTTCAAGCTGACGGCGATGAAGCAGAGCTTCTGGGAGACCATCAAGCACGGCGGCTGGGTCATGGCGCCGTTGATCACCCTCGGGGTCGCCTCGCTCATCACGGCCCTCGTCAAGTGGCTCCAACTGTCCCGGGTCCGCCTGGCCTCGGAACGGGATCTCCAGCGCGTCCTGACCGACTTGAATGCCGGCCGGAAGGAACAGGCGCTGGCCCACGCCCAATCGATCCCGGGTCCGGCCGGCGGACTGCTCGCCACGGCGGTTGAGCATGCGGACGAGAAGAAGGAGTACATCGAGGAAATCCTGTATGAGCGCATTCTGGCGGCGCGCACCCGCCTCGAACGGGGCCTCCCCTTTCTCGCGCTCGCCGCCACCACCGGTCCGCTGCTCGGACTGCTCGGCACCGTCATGGGCATGATTGCGCTGTTCAAGCTGATCTCCAGTTTCGGCAGCGGAGACCCCCGGGTGCTCGCGTCGGGCATCTCCGAGGCGCTGATCGCCACCGCCTCCGGCATGTCGGTGGCCATTCCGTCCCTGCTGCTGCACGCGTTCCTGAGCCGCAAGGCCAAGGCCATCGTCGGCAGCATGGAGCAGACGTCGGTCGGCTTCATCAACGGCCTGCCCGAAAACGCCTCCCTCACCTTCCACTGATCCATCACCGCAACCTCCCACGCCATGCCTCCTCTCCTTCAGCAAATGATTCACGCCTGGTCCACGGGCGGCTGGGTCATGCCCGCGCTGGCCATCCTGGCCGTGATCATCTACGGCAACGCCGCCTACCTCATGCTCCGGCTCCGCTACCGCGGCCTGATCAGCGCCTCGGATTCCGATGTCAGCCTCTGGGTGCGCAGCCCGGAGAAGGCGCCGCGCAAGCTCCAGGAACTCATCCGATACACCCAGGACGAGGTGCACTCGCTCACCGACATTGAGGGACGGTTCCGCGAGGTGGAGTCCTCGATGATCAGCGACGTGGATCGCCGCATCACATTTCTGAACGTGCTGGTCGTGGGCGCCCCCCTGTTCGGACTCCTGGGCACCGTTCTCGGAATGCTGCTCACGTTCAAGGCCATCGGCGTGGGCGGCGGCTCCGCTGCGGAGATCGTCTCCAAGGGCATCAGCGAAGCGCTGGTGGCGACCCAGACCGGCATGATGGTCGCGATTCCGGGTCTGGTGGTCGCCTACGTGGCCAAGCGCTGGCGCAACGAACTCGTCGCATTCCTCGCCCGCCTCGAGTGCATCACCCTTCGCCATTTCCGTCCCGAATTCCACGGCATGACCCGCGTGTTCAAACGGCCGGCTTCGTCCCGGAACAACCCCGCCCCGGCTTCCGCGGCGTCACCGATTTCCGCATGAGATTCCGCCGCAACCTCAACGAGGCCGAGGAGCCGATCGAGCTGAACCTGATTCCGCTCATCGACGTCATCATGTTCCTCCTGATCTTCTTCATCTCGACCACCAGCTTCATCGAGGAGCCCGGGGTCCAGGTGGACAAGCCGCAGGCCGCCAGCGCAAAGCTGCTGGAAAAGAACAGCATCATCTTCGCCGTCACCAGCGACGGAAAAGTCGCCTACGGCGGCAAGGAGATCGGACTCGGCGGCGTGCGGCCGACGGTCAAGCGGCTCTGCGCCAAGGAACCCCTGCCCGTGGTCATCCAGGGCGACGAGAAATCGAGCTTCGGAATCATGGTCCGGGTGATCGACGAGGCCAAGCTGGGGGGCGCCAAGGACGTGAGCCTCGCCACGGACAAGGGATAGGCGGTCCGCCGGATCCATGCGCAAGGTCTATCAATCCTCCGGCTCGCAGTCGGCCCTCTGGCTTTCCGGCGTGCTTGCCCTGCTGGGGACCGCCGTGATTTTCACGGTGCTGCCCTTCACGCACGTCATCGCCAAACCGGAACGGCACCTGGAACTCCGCAAGGCGAGCGCCACCGACGTGCCGCCGCCGGTGGAGGACGAACCGCCGCCACCGCAGGAGGAACAGAAAAAGGAGGACGCTCCGCCCCCTCCGACCATGGACGATGCCCCCCAGCAGGTCCCCCTCATGGCCGACCTCGACGTGGCGGTCGGCGGCGGCGGATTCCTTCCCGGCTTCATGGCGTCCAGCCAGGCCGGGACCGCGGAAAAGGCGGACTCGGTATCCGAAACCTTCAGCGCGGCGGAACTGGAGGAGCGTCCCCAGGCCGTGTCCCGCACCGATCCCACCTACCCCAACGAAATGCGGAAGGCCCGCGTGGAGGGGGTCGTGACCCTCGCCCTGGTGGTGGACGAGTCCGGCCACGTCGAGGAGGCCCGCATCGAGAAATCCTCCCATCCCGATTTCGAAAAACCCGCCCTGGAGGCCATCCGCAAGTGGCGGTTCCGTCCGGGAATGAAGGACGGACAGGCCGTGCGCGCCTACCTCCTCCAGACCTTCCGGTTCCGTCCGCCCGCCAGTTGACCGCGCCCCCCCTTCTCCATGAGATCCCCCGTACCCGCTCTTTTCGCCGCGTTGACCCTGGCATCGGCACTCCGCGCCGCCGACGCCCCGTCCACCCCCGCGGCCCCTCCGCCGAGACCGTTCGCGCCCGTGGCCGCCGACAGCCCGCTCGCCAGCCTCTGGAACGATCCCGAATTCCAGCGCCGGATGCTGGGAAGCTACGGAATGAAGTCCGACATCGAGCCCCGCATGACTCCGGAGGAGCAGGCCTTCTATCGGGACAAGGTGGTTCCCGCCCTTCGCGGGGATCCAAAGGAGGCCCTCCAGGTCCTCCTCGCGCGGACCAAGCCCGGGGCCAGCGCCCAGTTCGATTTCGCCCTCGGGAATCTCTACTTCCAGGGGGATGACGTCACCAACGCCATCCAGTCGTTCGAGTCCGCCATCACCAAGTTTCCGGATTTCCTGAGGGCCCAGAAGAACCTCGGGTTCGCCTTCCTGCGCACCGGACGCTATGAGGACGCCATCAAGCCCCTGACCCGGACCGCGTCCCTCGGCGGCGCGGACGGCAAACTCTTCGGCTTCCTCGGCTACTGCTATTCCAATCTCGGCCGCAACGCCTCGGCCCAGGGGGCCTACCAGCAGGCGCTGCTCTTCGAACCGGACAACACGGATTTCAAACTGGGCCTCATCAAGAGCGCGATTGCGCTGGGCAACTATGATCAGGCGCTCGCCTTGCTGGACGAACTCATCCAGCTCCAGCCGGAGAAGGAGAACCTCTGGACCCTGCAGGCCAACGTGTACGTCCAGAAGGGACAGCCCGAGAAGGCCGCCGTCTCGCTGGAAATGCTCCGGCGCCTCGGCAACGCCAAGCCCGCTCAACTGCTCCTCCTGGGCGACCTGTACCTGAACCAGGATGCCCGGGATCTCGCGCTCTCCGCCTACACGGAGGGGGTTGAGAAGGGGGCCGCGGAGAACCTGCCCAAGGCCCTCCGCGCCGCCGACATTCTCGCCTCGCGCGGAGCCCTCAAGGAGGCGGGAGCCCTCCTGGAAAAGATCAAGGCCAGCGCGGGCGCCGGATTGACCGGCGCCGACGAGGTCAAATGGCTCAAGCTTTCCGCCAAGGTTGCCATGGGAACCGGAGACGGCGCCAAGGCGGTTCAGGTGCTCGAGGAGGTGGCCCAGCGGAATCCGCTCGATGCGGAGGCCCTGATGTTGGCGGGCGACTACTACGCCAAGAACGGACAGCCGGAGAAGGCCCAGTTCCGCTACGAAACGGCCGGCAAGATTTCCGGATTCGAAGCCGACGCCCTCGTCAAACAGGCCCAACTGCTCGTCTCCAGCCGGAAGTACGACAGCGCCCTCGAACTGCTGCGCAAGGCCCAGAAGGTCCGTCCGCGCGACAACGTCCAACGCTACCTCGAACGCGTGGAACAGGTCGCCCGCAACGCCACCCGCCGCTCCTGAACCGGGTTCCATTCCCTTTTCCGTGACAGCCGACTTCCCACTCCGAAGCCGGTCGGGCTCCGTGTCCGTCCGAGACCGCCGCCCGATTCCGCCGCTCCTGGCGCTGCTGGGACTCCTTGTGCTGGGGTTGATCCCCTCGCTCGCCCTGGCCCAGGACACCGGCAGCATCGGAGGCATGGTCGTCAACGGATGGGACGGCCGTCCGCTGTCGGGTGTGATCGTGACGGTTCGCGGAACGATCCTGGCCGGAACATCCGATGCCTCCGGACGCTACCGTCTCGAGGGCGTCCCGGCCGGTGAGCACGTCGTCCGCTTCAGCAAACCCGGATTTGGGGCGGCCACGGTGAACAACGTCCGCGTCGCGCCCGGACTTCCGAGCAACC
>JAEUHD010000031.1 GCA_016793645.1 Verrucomicrobiales bacterium | reverse complement strand
AGGGGGGGATCCTGTCCCGGAGGAATCCCCGGGAGTGCTGGGGACCTTTGCGGAGTTCGTCGCCGGCGCGGGATTCCCTCGGTTTGGGGCAGCGTTGGAAAGGGACTCCGACGACGTTGGGTAGTGGTGCCAAGTCTCCGGCCGGCATTGTTCCGAGGGTCGCCCGCATGTGTGGGAGAAGTCGGCCCGACGGGGTACGCGTCTTCCAAGATCCCTGCGGGCGACTTTCTTTCCGGAGCGAGTCATGCCCGACAACGGCTTGGACGTAGGCGTAGGTGCCTTCCTTCAGGAAGGCGATGGGCGCGGCCGGGATCGCTCGTGGACGGTGGGTCCGCCTCGGTCATCGACTGGGGCGGATCTTTCGTTTGCGGCCCGGTCGGATTCCGGCCCGTGCGGTTCATATGCGCCCGGTTTGCCGCCGCCAACGGTTCGCGCATGGTCGGGCGTGCCTGGGGACGATGCCAGTGCAACGGACGGCACCCCGTGGTTCCGTGGCGTCCCCGGAAATGGTCCGGACGGATGCTTGGAATTACCGATGTGAACGATCTGCGGGGATGACGCGGACTTCCGGGATTCCGCAATTGTTTGGAGGAGAGTGGTCGGGACGGTGAGATTTGAACTCACGACCTTCTGAACCCCATTCAGACGCGCTACCAAGCTACGCTACGTCCCGAACCAATGCCGTGTTGGGCGGCGGGATGGTAGGCATGCGCTGGCTTCGTTCAATCGAAATCCCAGATTCCCCGCAGAATTCCTTTCCTCCGGGGAATTGGATGCCGAGCCGCGAATCCTTTCCCAGTGGGCGAAAGGCGCCGTTGTGGAATCCCCTGCGGAACCTGATCCGACTTTGAGGCAGTCCGAACGCGGAATGGATTTCTGCAAGAGTTTGGCCGGATTTCAGGCCCGAGGAGAGCGATTGCGAAAGAATTTCCAAAAAGATATTGCACGCTTTCCGGCGACTCCATAGGTTCAGCGCTCCGTTTCGTCATCGCAAGAGACGCCGCGGAATTGTCCGACCGATAACCGTGTTGCCCCAAGCAACCGGAAGTGATGGCCGGGCGCACGAGGGCGACCGCCCCGTGAATTTTAATTTGTCGTGAAAACATTTCGACCGTTAACGCCCTCCACGCGTTATGTGACCGTGGAGGATTTTTCGGACATTACGAAGTCGCGTCCGGAAAAGGCGCTGGTGTACACCAAAAAGGGCACCGGCGGCCGCAACAATTACGGACGCGTCACGGTCCGTGCCCGCGGCGGTGGCCACAAGCGCAAGATTCGTGCGGTGGACTTCCGGCGCCGCAAGGTGGGAATCGAGGCGAAGGTGGTCGCCATCGAATATGATCCGAACCGCACGGCGCGCATCGCGTTGATCGAGTATCCGGATCGGGAACGCGCCTACATCCTGTGCCCGGACGGTCTCGCGGTCGGCACCGCGGTGATGAGCGGACCGACGGCGCCTCCGACGGTGGGGAACGCGCTTCCCCTGGCCAACATCCCGGTGGGTTTGGCGATTCACAATTTGGAACTCACCCCCGGTCGTGGCGCCCAGATGGTCCGCTCCGCGGGTTCCGCGGCGACCCTGATGTCCCGCGACGAGGGGTACGCCCAGGTCCGGCTTCCGTCGGGTGAAATTCGACGGATCCATGAGGCCTGCATGGCCACGATCGGTCAGGTCGGCAACGCGCAGTGGGAGAACGTCATTCTCGGCAAGGCGGGTCGTGCGCGTCATCTGGGTATCCGCCCGATGTCCCGCGGCATGGTCCGCAACCCGGTCGACCACCCCAACGGTGGCGGCCAGGGCAAGTCCAAGGGTGGTGGTGGACGCCAGCATCTGACCTCCCCGTGGGGTTTGATTGCGAAGGGATATCGCACCCGCAATCGCAAGAAGATTTCGAACCGGTTCATCCTCGTACGTCGGGATGGGCGGCCGATGAAACTCAAATAGTCTATGGGTCGTTCGCTAAAGAAGGGGCCGTACGTCGAGCCCAGCCTGCTGAACCGGGTCGAGAAGGCCAAAGCCTCCAAGAACAAGGCTCCCATCAAGACCTGGTCCCGGCGGTCCACCATCATCCCCGACTTTGTCGGCCTCACCTTCAATGTTCACAACGGAAAGGTTTTCAATCCCGTTTTCGTGACCGAGAACATGGTGGGCCACAAGCTCGGTGAATTCAGTTTCACCCGCACCTTCAAGAAGCACGGAGCGCACACGGCCAAGGCCGAAGCCAAATAGCGAGGAACACCCATGGAAGTCCAGGCCATCACCCGCAATTTCCGGATGTCCGCGCAAAAAATGCGCGAAGTCACCCGCCAGGTTCAGGGGCTCCCCGCCGCACAGGCGCTGGCGGTGCTTCAGTTCGTCCCGCGCAAATCGGCGCGTGTCGTCGCCAAGACCCTCAAGTCCGCGATCGCGAACGCCGAGAACAATCACGGACTCAAGGTTGAGAACCTTGTCGTCAGCCGGGCCGCGGCCGAAACCGCGGCCAGCTTCAAGCGGTTCATCCCCAAGGCGCGCGGATCTGCGGGGCCGATCATCAAACGCAACTGTCACGTCCGCATCGTGCTTTCCGAGAAGTAATCGTATGGGCCAGAAGACTAATCCCATTGGCTTGCGTCTCCCGGTGAACCGGGACTGGCGTTCCAAATGGTTCGCCAATCGCAAGGACTTCGCCGGGCTGCTCCAGGAGGACCGCAAGATCCGGGATGCGCTGAAGCGCAAGCTGGAGTCCGCCGCGGTTCCCAAGATCCAGATCGAGCGCGCCGCAAACCGGTGCCGGGTGACCATCTACACCGCCCGGCCGGGTGTGGTGATCGGTCGCAAAGGGTCCGAGATCGACAAGCTCAAGGAGGATCTTTCCAAGCTGACCGGCAAGGAGGTCTACGTGGACATCCAGGAGGTCAAGCAGGCGGAGACGGATGCCCAACTCGTGGCCGAGAGTGTCGCGATGCAGTTGGAGCGCCGCATTTCCTTCCGCCGCGCCATGAAGAAGGCCCTGCAGATCGCCATGGAGAATGGGGTCGAGGGGATCAAGATCCGCTGTGGCGGACGCCTTGGCGGTGCCGAAATCTCCCGGGTGGAGACCTATCGTGAGGGTCGGGTGCCGTTGCACACACTCCGGGCGAACATCGACTATGGTTTTGCCGAAGCCCGCACCGTGTACGGAAAGCTTGGCGTGAAGTGCTGGATCTGCAAGGGCGAGACCCGCCGCTCGGACATCAAGTCCGCAGCGCCGCCGGCGCCCATCGTGCCGCCGCGCAGGGAGCCGGTGGAAAACTAAACGAACACGACGACGGGACACTGAGGAGAATCGCTTATGGCCATGATGCCGGCACGGGTTAAGTACCGCAAAATGCAGCGGGGAAGCCGCACTGGGATTGCCTCCCGGGGCAACAGTGTGGCATTTGGGGAGTACGGACTGCAGGCGCTGGAGCGCTGCTGGATGGACACCAAGCAGATCGAGGCGGCCCGCGTCGCGATCACGCGCTTCATGAAGCGGCGCGGCAAGGTCTGGATCCGGATCTTTCCCGACAAGAGTTTTACCAAGAAGCCGCTGGAAGTCCGAATGGGCACCGGCAAGGGCGGAGTGGAATCCTGGGTGGCGGTGATCCGTCCGGCCAGCATTCTGTTCGAAGTGGACGGCGTTTCCGAGGGCGTGGCCCGGGAGGCGATGCGTCTCGCGGCGAGCAAGCTGCCCATCTCCACCAAGTTCATCGTCCGCCACAAGCTCACCTGAGGAAGCCACCATGGCGAAGCTGACCTACAACACCTTGAAGGACCTGACGGCCCAGGAACTCGGCGCCAAGGGGCGCGAGCTCCGCCAGGAGCTGTTTCACCTCCGTATCCAGCAGGCCACCGCCCGTCTGGAGAAAACCCACCGCATGCGGGAGATCCGCAAGGAGATCGCCTGGTGTGAGACCCGTCTCACTCAGATCCGGATCGGCGCGAAGGCTTCACCGAAAACCACCTGATTTGTCCCATGGCTGAACCAATTCAGATTCGAGGTCACCGCAAGGAACGTGTCGGGGAGGTCGTCTCGGACAAGATGTCCAAGACCATCGTCGTTCGCGTCGAACGCCGCTTCCGCCACCCGCAGTTCAAGAAGGTCGTGACCGCCTATAGCAAACTGTACGCCCACGACGAGAATGAGCGCGCCAGCACGGGCGATCTGGTCCGGGTGGAGGAGACCCGGCCCCTGTCGCGCACCAAGCGGTGGCGCCTGGTCGAAATTCTGAACCCCGACGGCTCGGTGAAGGCCGCGGCCTGACCTGATTTCCGGAGACCCCTCTCATGCTTCAAATCCGCACCAGTCTCGATGTGGCCGACAACACCGGCGCCAAGGTGGCCTGGACCATCGGCGTCATCGGACGCAACCAGCGCTATGCGAGCGTTGGGGACATCATCAAGGTCCATATCAAGGAGGCCGCTCCCGATGGCACCGTCAAGAAGGGCGAGGTCCAGACCGCCGTGGTCGTCCGGACGAAGGCGCCCATCCGCCGGGCCGACGGATCGTATCTCCGCTTTGACCGCAACGCCGTGGTCATCATCGACAAGGAGAACAATCCGAAGGGCACTCGAATTTTCGGCCCCGTGGCCCGTGAACTGCGCGAAAAGCGGTTCATGAAGATCATTTCGCTCGCCCCCGAGGTCATCTGAGCTCGCCGTCAACCATGAGTGCCGAAACGAATCAACATTTTCACGTCCGCCGCGGCGACGAGGTCGTCGTGATCGCGGGTTCCGCCAAGGGCCGCCGGGGCAAGATCACCCAGGTCCTCCGGAAGAAGAGCGCCGTAGTGCTCGAGGGGGCCGATGACCGGTCCCGCGATGGCGACGAGAAGCGCCGCCTGGTCAAGCCCGTCCTCCATTACCTTCGCAAGAGCCAGCAGAATCCGCAGGGCGGCCTGCTGTGGCTGGAAGGGCCGATCCACGTGTCGAATGTCATGACCGTTGCCGAATTCGAGCGCCGCAAGGCGCGCCGGACCGGTGCGAAGCCTGCCTGATTCCCGAGATGAAACCCCGTCTGTACACCAAGTATGTGGAGGAAGTCGTGCCGGCCCTGAAGGCCAAGCGCGGCTATACCAATCCCCACCAAGTGCCTCGGATCGAAAAAATCGTCCTGAACATGGGCGTGCGTTCCGACTCCGAGAAGGGTTCAGTCGAAGAAGCCGCCCGGGAGCTCGGAATGATCACCGGACGCAAGGCGATCATCACCAAGGCGAAGAAGAGTGTCGCCAACTTCAAGCTCCGCGAGGGGCAGTCCGTGGGGTGCAAGGTGACCCTTCGCCGGGAAGTCATGTACGAGTTTCTCGATCGCTTGGTCACCGCCGCGCTGCCGCGCATTCGCGACTTCCGTGGGGTGTCTCCGCGCAAATTCGACGGCCGGGGCACCTACTCCATCGGGCTTCCCGACCAGACCATTTTCCCTGAGATCGAATTGGACAAGATCAAGCGGCAACAGGGCATGGATGTCACCATCGTCACGACCGCCAACACGGATGAAGAGGCCCGCGATCTCCTGTCGCTGATGGGAATGCCCTTCTCCAAATAGTTCACACCGAGAACCGCAACTATGGCCAAGAAATCCTGGCTCGAACGCAACAAGAAGAAGGCGAACGCCGTGAAAAAATTCGCGGCGCTTCGTGCGGAATTGAAGGCCAAGGGCGATTATGTCGGCCTTGCGAAGCTTCCCCGCAACGCCAGCCCCGTCCGCGTCGTCAACCGATGCGAGTTCAGCGGCCGCCGTCACGCCTTCATCCGCAAGTACGGCATCTCCCGGCTGACCTTCCGCGAAGCGGCGTTGTCCGGGTTGATTCCGGGCGTCATCAAGGCCAGTTGGTAACCGCTCATTCCATGCACGATCCGATATCCGACCTTCTCACGCGAATCCGCAATGCGGGCATGGCCCAGCATCGCGAGTTGGTCCTTCCTCATTCCCGGCTCAAGGAGTCGGTGGCGCGTCTGCTCAAGCAGGAGGGATTCCTCGCCGAAGTGGCCGTCGAAGGCGACAAGATCAAGCAGCTCCGTCTGTCCCTGCGGTATCAGGGGCGCCGAAGCGCCATCACCGGTCTCCGTCAGATCAGCACCCCGGGACTTCGTCGCTATGTGGGTGCCGGTGGAATTCCGCGGGTTCTCGGCGGACTTGGAGTCGCCGTGCTCTCCACTCCCAAGGGCGTGGTCACCGGATCCGACGCGCGCAAGCTGAATGTCGGCGGTGAAGTGCTCTGTTACGTCTGGTAAAGTCAACCGACCCAAATTTTTCGAAGTTATGTCACGCATTGGCAAAAGCCCTGTGGCCATCCCGGCCAAGGTCAAGGTGAGCGTCGCGGCCAACCGGGTCGCGGCTGAGGGACCGCGGGGTAAGCTGGAGTTCGCGCTTCCCCGACACACGGCCGCCGCGGTTTCCGGAAGCGAAGTCCGTGTCACCCGTACCGGCGAGACCGCCGAGGCCAGGGCCATGCATGGGCTCGCCCGTGCGATCATCCAGAACATGGTCAAGGGCGTGACCGATGGTTTTGCAAAGAAGCTTGAGATCCAGGGGGTCGGCTTCAAGGCGGCTGTCCAGGGCAATGTGGTCAACCTGTCGCTCGGCTTCAGCCACCCGATCCTCTATCCCATCCCCGCTGGCATCAAGGTGACCGTCGAGGAAAACACCAAGTTGACGGTGGAGGGATCGGACAAGGAGTTGGTGGGCCGGGTCGCGGCGGAAATCCGCAGCTATTACCCGCCCGAGCCCTACAAGGGCAAGGGTGTCCGCTATGTCGGTGAGAAGGTCGTCCGCAAGGAAGGCAAGACCGTCCAATAAACCCTCCGTTCACGAATTTAACGCTGGATTTTCCGAATGAAACCCGAAGAGAAGCGCCGGAGACTGCAACTTCGCCAGTGGAGGCTCCGCAAGAAGGTGGCCGGAACCGCCGAGCGTCCCCGCATGAGCGTCAAGTTCACGGGAGCCCACGTCTACGTCCAGTTCGTCGACGACGGAAGCGGCCGTACGCTGGCCTCCGCCGGAAGCCGGGACAAGGCCGCCGCGAAGGAGGTGCGTGGCGCGAACGTGAAGAACGCCATCGCCATCGGGAAGCGTGCCGCTGAGGCCGCCCGCTCCGTGGGAATCGAATCGGTCGTCTTCGACCGAAGTGGTGCCCGGTATCACGGGAAGGTGAAGGCGCTTGCCGATGCGGCGCGGGAAGCGGGACTTAAATTTTAAACCGTTGGGAGATTACGAACGTGGCTGACGAAACCAAAGTGGAAGCTCCGCAGGCCGAGGCGGCGACGCCCGCCCCCGCGGCAATTGCGGCGCCGGCATCGTCCGGTCGCCCGGACCGCGGGTCCCGCGACAACCGCGATCGAGGACCCCGCGGACGCCGCCGGGGACCTGAACCCAGCGAGGACCGCGACAATGGCTTCATCGAGAAGACCCTGTTCATCAACCGTTCCGCCAAGGTCGTAAAAGGTGGACGCCGGTTCAGCTTCAGCGCCCTCGTGGTTGCCGGGGACCGGCAGGGGCGCGTGGGTATCGGCCTGGGCAAGGGTGCCGAGGTTAGTGACGCGATTCGCAAGGGCGGAGACAACGCCAAGGCGCGTCTCCTCCAGGTTTCGATCCGGAACAACACGATTCCCCACGAGGTGATCGCCGAATTTGACGGTGCCCGCGTCCTTTTGCGTCCCGCCAGCCCGGGAACCGGACTGATCTGCGGTAAAACCGTCCGTGCGGTGGTCGAGTCCGCCGGCGTTCGTGACATCCTTTCAAAATCACTGGGCTCAAAGAATCCGGCCAACGTCGCGAAGGCCACCTTGGACGCCCTGCTGAAACTCCGCCTCCGGGAGGAGATCCTCAAGACCCGCGGCATCGAGCCGCGTTCCCAGAAAGCCGACTGATTATGATGCGTCTTCACAATCTTAAGCCGCGCCCGGGTGCCAAGCATCGCCGGAAGCGTCTGGGTGCCGGTGAATCCAGCGGTCGTGGAAAGACCTCGGGACGGGGTGGCAAGGGCCAGTCCGCACGCTCGGGCAGCTCCATTCGTATCGGATTCGAGGGCGGGCAGATGCCGCTCATCCGCCGACTGCCGAAGCGCGGATTCAACAACGCCTCCCATCGCGTCGAGTATCTTCCCGTAAATCTCGACGTTCTCAACCGGTTTCCCGACGGTTCCGTTGTGGACGAGGCCGCCATTCGAAATGCCGGGCTCGCCAATGGACGTTCCTCGGGCATCAAGATTCTCGGAACGGGCGAACTCAAGCAAAAGCTGACCGTCAAGGCGTCCGCCTTCAGCGCCTCCGCCAAGGAGGCGATTACCCGTCTGGGTGGCACGGCCGAAGTGGTCGGGAAGTGATTGGGATTTAGAACGGACCCCCCATGCTCAGCCAGCTGTTCAAGACCTTTTCGAATTGCCTGAAGATCCCGGAGCTTCGCTCCCGGATCATTTTCACGGCACTTGTCTTGATTGTGGCCCGGCTGATTGCGATGACGCCCGTCCCCGGCCTGAACGGGGCTGAACTTGCGAAGTATTTCGCAGAGCAGGTTTCGAAGCAGAGCAGCGGGAATTCCATCGTCGCCCTGTACAGTCTCTTCACCGGGGGCGCGATTGAGAACTGCGCGGTGGGCGCCCTGGGCATCATGCCCTACATCAGTGCGACCATCATCATCCAGCTCCTCTCCGCCGTCATTCCCGGCCTCAACAAGCTGGCCCGGGAGGAGGGCGGTCGCGCGAAGATCGTTGCCTATGGCCGCTATCTCACGGTGTTGCTTTGTCTCGGACAGGGCTTCGTGATGGCGCTCGGCTGGCAGAATCCGGAATCCACCTTCCCGGGGTTCACCGGAAATCTGGTGCTGGTTGAAAATCCATGGATCTATCGGATTCAGACCACCATCATTCTGACGACGGGCACCTTGCTGTTGATGTGGCTGGGCGAACAAGTCACGGAGCGTGGCGTTGGCAATGGCGTCTCGCTGATCATCATGATCGGCATTCTCGCCCGTCTTCCGAATGCCCTGCGGGCCATCTGGGCCCTGTTCTTCCCCGCCGAAGGCGTTTCCAGCTCCGTCAACTGGATGTATGCGATTTTCCTGATTCTGCTGCTGGTCGCGGTTGTTGCGGCGGTGGTCATGATCACGCAGGGGCAGCGAAAGATTCCGGTGCAGTATGCGCAACGCGCGGTGGGTCGGAAGGTCTATGCGGGCGGAACGAACTACATGCCGCTCCGGGTCAACTACACGGGTGTAATGCCGGTGATTTTCGCCCAGGCGATCCTGATGTTCCCGGGAATGATCTTCCAGAAGCTCGGGCTCCTCTACAACCTTCCGTTCCTGTCCACCCTGGGTGGTCTCTTCAGCCAGGCAAGCTGGTTTTATATCCTGGCCGAGGCGTTGATGATTCTCTTCTTCTCGTACTTCTGGGTGGCCACCCAGTTCAACGAGCTTCAGGTGGCCGACGACCTCAAGAAGGGCGGCGGCTACATCCCGGGCGTCCGTCCCGGAGTGGCGACAAGCGATTTTCTGCACCGGACCATGAGTCGGATCACGTTCGCCGGCGGTCTGTTTCTGGTGGTGGTGGCCTTGATCCCGACGCTGATGACGCGGTATCTGAAGCTTGATTATTCCATCACCCAATTTTTTGGCGGGACGTCCATGTTGATCACCGTGGGCGTTCTGCTGGACACCATGCGGCAAATGGAGTCCTTCCTGCTGATGCGGCACTACGATGGGTTCCTGAAGAAGGGACGCGTCCGGGGCCGGATGTAGCGTCACGTTTTTCGTTCTTTGCAAAATCTCTGAAATCCTCCCGGGATTCCGGGAGGCGTTCGCAGCCAGACAATTCGGTGTCGCCGGAGAAACCCTTGGCCCATCAACGTTCCAAGACAGAAGCGGAGATCACACTGGTCCGAAAGGCCGGTGAGATTGCCGCACGAGTTCTCAGAGGGGCGTCGCGGTTGGTGGTGCCCGGGCTCACGACCGCGGAATTGGACCGCCAGGTGGGGGAATTGATCCGGGAGCAGGGTGCCTCAAGCGCCTTTCTTGGTTATCGAAACTTTCCCGCTCAGTGCTGCCTCTCGGTGAACGAGGGCGTCGTTCACGGAATCGGAAACGACCGACGGCTTCAGTTTGGGGACGTCCTTAAACTGGACATCGGCGTTCGTTATCGCGGTTTCGTGGGTGACGTGGCGATGTCCATGGCCGTCGGGGGTTGTTCCCCGGTGGCCCAGAAACTGATGGATGTCACCACGGAGGCGCTGCACTTGGGCATCCGGCAGGCAAGGGCCGGCAGTCGGGTCATCGAAATCTCCCGGGCGGTGCAGAACCATGTTGAATCGCACGGTTTCAGCGTCGTCCGCGAGTTCGTAGGCCATGGCGTGGGCCGGACGCTTCACGAGGAGCCCCAGGTTCCCAATTTCGTGGACGAACGAAACACTGCCCGGTTAAGGGCGGGCATGACGATCGCGATTGAACCGATGGTGAATGTCGGCGGCCCCGGGGTGGAGATCCTGGGGGATCGCTGGACCGTGGTGACGCGGGACCGGCAATTGTCTGCCCATTTCGAGCATACGGTCCTCGTGACAGACGGGGATCCGGAGATTTTGACACAGGATGGCATGTCGCCGCTTTACTGAGCGGCGAAGTTCAGTAGGCTGTTGGTCCTTTTTGACAATGAAAGTTCGAGCGTCGGTTAAAAAGCTTTGCGAGAATTGCAAGATGGTCAGGCGGAAGGGAGTCATCCGCGTGATCTGTTCCAACCCGCGTCACAAACAGCGGCAGGGTTGAGCCAACTCTATTGAGGTATGCCACGAATCTTGGGAGTCGATATTCCGGGCGAGAAGCGAATTGACGTCGCCCTCCGCTACATTTACGGCCTTGGTCCGGTGAACTCGCGGGTGATCCTCGCGCGTGCCAGTGTGGATCCGGCGGTCCGAGCCAAGGACCTGAACGAAGGGCAATTGTCCCAGATCGTGAATGCCATCCAGGATGGCAAGTACGTCATCGAGGGCGACCTGCGCCGAGAGTTGGGCATGAACTTGAAGCGGTTGCAGGCGATCAAGTCCTACCGGGGACAGCGGCACATGCGCAGTCTGCCGGTGCGTGGACAACGCACACAGACCAATGCCCGCACGCGCAAAGGTCCCCGGAAGACGGTGGGCGTGCAGCGCAATCCCGCGGCGAAGGCCGGCACCACCTAACCCCATTTTGAAGGATTACCATGGCTGAAGAAACCAAGGCCAAGAAAGCCGCACCGAAGAAGGAGGCTGCCCCCGAGGCCGCCGAGGCGAAGAAGCCGGCCGCAGAAGCGGCTCCTGCCGCCGCACCGGCACCCGCTGCTGCCGCTCCGGCGGCTCCCGGAGTCGTCGCCGCCGCTGCCGCTCCCACGGCGGCCGAGTTGTTGGGAGAGGATCTCAAGCCCCAGAAGATCGTCCGTGCGAAGGGTGCCAAGAACGTTCCGTTCGGCGTCGCCAACATCGTCGCCACGTTCAACAACACCGTGGTCACCATCTCCGACGCCCAGGGCAACACCCTGAGCTGGAGCACGGCCGGGCGCGTTGGCTTCAAGGGATCGCGGAAGAGCACGGCGTTTGCGGCCCAGCAGGCCGCCCAGGATGCCGCGCGTCAGGCCATGGCCCACGGTCTCCGTGAGGTCGAGGTTCGTGTCAACGGGCCCGGGTCCGGACGCGAATCCGCAATCCGCGCACTCCAGGCGGTGGGTCTTGAGATCACCGCGATCAAGGATATCACGCCGGTGCCGCACAATGGATGCCGGCCCCGCAAGAAGCGTCGCGTCTAGAACCGGAATCTGATTTCACCGCACTATGGCTCGTTATACCGGCCCCCGCACCCGCATCAGTCGCCGTTTTGGCGCCCCGATTTTCGGCCCCTCGAAATACCTCGAGCGCCGCAATTATCCGCCCGGCGTTCACGGCCCCAAGTCCCGTCGCAAGTTCAGCGACTATGCCGTCGGCCTTGGGGAGAAGCAGAAGCTCCGCTATTTCTACGGACTGCTCGAACGGCAATTCCGCAATGTCTATGAGCGTGCACTCCGCATGCGGGGCGTTACGGGTGAGAAGATGCTCCAGATTCTGGAGACGCGCCTCGACAGCCTGGTCTTCCAGGCCGGTTTCGGGGTGACGCGCGCCCAGGCCCGGCAATTCGTTTCCCACGGACACATCCGGGTCAACGGACGCAAGGTGTCCGCCCCGAGTTTCGCCGTGAAGGTGAACGACGTGGTGGAGGTCCGGGATCATGCCGTCAGCCGCCAGCAGGCCACCAAGAGTCTGGAGGGATCCACCAGCCGTGTCGTGCCCGACTGGCTTGGGGTTGACAAGGAGCACCTCAAGGCCCGCCTGCTTCGCGTCCCGTCTCGCGATGAGATCAACCCGGTCGCCAACGAGCAGGCGGTCGTCGAATTTTACTCCCGCTAGAGTCCAACAAGCCCCGACGCAGTTCGGCGGGGCCTGCAATTATATGGGATTGTCCACCGCCGGGGAGTGGCGGATGGCTTGATCCAGTTTAAAATTGCGCCAATCACTAACATGCCTGTTCGTCTAGGTCGTTTCGAGTTGCCCAAGAGGCTGGTCAAGGATGAGACCACCGCCACCGATCATTTCGCCCGGTTCGTCGCCGAACCCTTCGAAACCGGTTACGGTCACACCATCGGAAATTCCCTTCGCCGAGTGCTGCTCAGTTCGCTGGAAGGGGCCGCCATCGTATCCGTCAAGATTGACGGCGCGATGCACGAGTTCACCGCGATCGACGGCGTCGTGGAGGATGTCACCGACATCGTCCTCAACCTGAAGAAGATCAAGTTCCGGGTCCACAATCGCGAACCGCAGACCCTGCTCCTGTCCGTCAACAAGGAGGGTGCGGTGACGGCGGAGGACATCCAGGTCAACCAGAACGTGGAACTGGTCAATCCCGACCAGCACATCTGCACGCTGGACCGTAAGCGCAAATTCGAGATGGAGTTGGAGATCAAGGTGGGCCGCGGCTTCTGTCCGGGTGAGGAGAACAAGAAGGTGGATCAGGCCATCGGCGTGATTGCCATCGACTCGCTGTTTTCCCCCGTGTCACGGGTCCGGTACACCGTCGAGCAGGCCCGCGTTGGCCAGAAGACCGACTATGACAAGTTGATTCTGGAGCTCTGGACGGACGGTCGTCTGTCTCCGGATGATGCGCTGACCCAGGCGTCGGCGATCCTGCAGCACCACCTCGATGTGTTTGTCGGTTACGACAAGAATGCCATCGAGTTCGAGGAGGAGCAGAAGCCGGTCGACGACGAGAAGGCGAAGCTGAAGAAGCTGCTCAACATGTCGGTCAACGAGATCGAATTGAGCGTCCGCGCCGCGAACTGCCTCAACAACGCGAACATCACCACGGTGGGGCAGCTCGCCCTCAAGACCGAGCAGGAGATGCTCAAGTATCGCAATTTCGGAAAGAAGTCGCTCAACGAGATCAAGGAGAAGCTGTCGGCCCTCGGTCTTGCGCTTGGTATGAACATCGATCCGGCCCTGCTGGACGCCGCACCGCAGCCGGCGGAAATCCGCAACTCCTAACCCCTCATTTCCATGCGCCATCTCAAGCGCAACAAAAAGCTCGGCCGCAAGGGCGACCATCGCAATGCGATGCTCGCCAATCTCGTGGGCAGCCTGATCAAGCATCGGCGCGTGACCACCACGCTGTCCAAGGCCAAGGCGGCCCGTCCTGTGGCGGAGAAGCTGGTGACCCTGGGCAAGCGCGCCCAGGCCGCCCTCAGCACCGCCTCCTCCACCAGCGATCCCAAGGCGAAGGCCGCGGCGGTTGCGGAGAATGTCCACTGCCGCCGTCTCGCCGCCGCCAAGCTGCGCCAGCAGACCCGCACCCACTTTGCCGGAACCCCCAAGGTCAAGGGCAAGGTGCTGCGGGAACAATGGCGCGAGGCGCACGATGTGGTGCACCTCCTGTGCGACCACATCGCTCCCGTATTCAAGGACCGCAAGGGGGGGTATACCCGCATCGTCCCGCTGGGACAGCGGAACGGGGATGCCGCCAAGACTGCGATCCTGGAATGGGTGGAGACCCCGCTGGAGCATGCCGCGGGTGAAGGTGCCGCTGCGACCGAAGCCGCGGCCCCCGCGAAGTCCTGAGCTGCGGTCCGACCGGGTCCCGGTCGCATCCGACACAAGAAGCCCGCCGGAGATCCGGCGGGCTTTTTTGCTGAATCGGAGGTGGACCGGATTCCGGGTGCGGAGTCCGGAGGTGATCCGAGGAGGTGACCCGGTGCGGGGTTTCTTGGAGTCGGCCCTCCCCGGCGCCGTCAATGGCGGAGCGGAGGCGTGGGGTGACCGTCCGCGTGGCCGTTCTCAATCGAGTCCGCCGACACGGGCCATCCGGAAAACGTCGGCGATCTTCTTGTCGTCGGCTCGAATGCGTTTGGCGAGGGACTTGGCGAGCTCGAAGAGGAGCGGATTCGCCAGTTCGGGCTGGTCGCGGCACAGGCGGTCGAAGCGCTCCGCTGTGATTCGCAGCAGCGTCGAATTGCTGTTGGCCACGACGTCTGCGGAGCGGGGGCCGCCGTCAAAGAGGCTCATCTCCCCGAAAATGTCCCCGGGCCCAAAACGGGCCAGCTCCGTCTCCTTGCCGCCGGCCATGATCCGGGCGCGCACCTCGCCGTCGAGCACCGCGTACATCGCGTCGCCTGGCGCGCCCTGGCGGACCACGGTCTTGTACTGCTCGACCCGGGCGATCTCCATCAACTGGACGAAGCGTCCCAATTGCTGATCGTTCATGGTGGCCAGCGCCTTGACACGTCGGAGCATTCCAGGTCGAAGACCGGAAACCAGCAGGGTGGTGTCCGCGGTGGCGGTGTCGGATTTGGGGCCGGTACGGCCCGCAAAGGCGTCCGCCAGTTCCGAAAGTTCAGCCGCCTTGTTCCAGCGGTTTCCGTTGACGGAATAGATCCACGTTTCGCCCAGCACCCGTTCGTCCTGAATCCATTGGACGAGCGTCGCCAAAGGGACGGGGCCGTACACCACGTCATCGGCGGCCCAGACTTTGAATTCAGGCTGAGGGGATTGATCGGACATTGCCCGGAGATCAAACCGCCAGACCGGGGAATTTGGGAGAGAAATCTCTACCCCGGGCCAGGCGCGCAATGTCCGGACGTGAACTGTGAATTTGACCCCTGTCGCCTCGGAATTCAGCGTGCACCCCATGCATCGGACTCTTCGGAGGTTGCTCGTACTGGGCGTGTCGGGGTGGGTGGGATTGGTTTCTTCTGGAGCTGCGGAGTTGATTTTGAAGCCCGTGGCGGACACTGCCATCCTGGGGGTCAATCCGGACAACAACCTGGGCGCGACCCCGGAATTGCCGGTGGGGGCGGTCAACCGGTTGGAGGGTGAGATTCGGACGCGCATGCTCCTGCGTTTCGACCTCTCGGTTCTGCCCGCCGGAGCGTGGGTATCCCGGGCTGTTCTGGGGGTTGAAGTGCTGGTGAAGCGGGACGGGTCCGGTCCGGCCGCTGTCGGTGCGCATCGCCTGTTGCGGACCTGGGGGGAAGGTTCCAAAGCCGGCCTCCAGGGGGTGGTGGCCTCGGAGGGCGAGGCAACGTGGAACGAGCGGCTGAAAGGCGGAGGGGCGTGGGCGGAACCGGGTGGGAAGGGAGGCGTCGACTTTGTGGCCGAGGCGAGTGCGGTGACGACGGTGGATGACCTGGGACCCGTCCTGTTTTCGGAGAGCGCCGGGTTGTTGGAGGATGTACGGAAATGGCAGTCGGATGCCGGGGTGAACTTCGGATGGATCCTGGTGGGGCGGGACGAAAGTGTTCTGGCCAGCGCCCGTCGACTCGGATCCCGGGAGCATCCCACCGCCTCGCCTACGCTCCGGCTGGAGTATTCATTGCCGGAGTTGGTGCCCTTTGATTCCGTGGGTTTGCAGGGGGATTCGATTCAACTTCAGTTCCACGCCAACGCCGGGAACGTGTACACGGTCTGGTACAGGCCTGCGTTGGATTCGGAAGGGTGGCTGACGCTGACCAACGTGGTGAGCAAACTGGTTCCTGCCGAGGCCGTGGTGTCCGATACCCCGGAGGACGGCGTTCGGTATTATCAGTTGGCGATCACGGGACAGGTCGACTAAGGGGCTGGGCGCACTCGGAATGCCGCCGTGACGTGGCTGCGGGCTTCCCCTCGCGGCATCGGCTGTGGCACGGTTTTTGGAAGTCCCATGACCGCTACCGACTGGAAGCTGATTGTGCTCGCCCTCGTGGCCATTGGAGCACTGGTGGTGTTGATCACGCGATTCAAGGTGAATGCGTTCATCTCCCTGCTGCTGGCCTCCATGGTGGTCGGCACCGGGGCGGTCCTGCTGGGACGTGTGATTCGGGATGCGGCCGGGAAGGAGTCCGCCTACAACATGCTGGGAGTGGCGAAGTCGTTTTCCGACGGCCTTGGAGCCACTCTGGGGAGCATCGCCGCCATTGTCGGCCTGGGCACCATGCTGGGCAGGCTTCTGGCCGAGTCCGGGGGGGCCGAGGTCCTGGCGCGCCGATTCGTTGCGTTCTTCGGCCCCCGACATATCCAGTGGTGCATCATGGCCCTGGCTCTGGCCGTGGGGCTGACCACCTGGTTTGCGGTGGGACTGGTGCTGCTGCTGCCGATCCTGTTGACCCTGACCCACGAGACCAAGCAGCCATTCCTGATCCTGACCCTGCCGTTGCTTTCGTGCCTGTCGGTGATGCACGGGGTGATGCCGCCTCACCCGGGACCGGTGGTCGCGGTCGAGTCCCTGCATGTCAACATGGGCCTGGTGCTGATCTGGGGATTCGTCATTGGGATCCCGACCGCCGCGGTTGCCGGACCCTTGTTCGCCCGCTGGGCGGTCAAGCGCGTGGAGGCGCACCCGCCCCCGGTGACCCGGAAAACGGGGGCCCTGCCGGAGGGGTTCCGCTTGCCGGGGTTTGGGCTGACGCTGTTCTCCATCCTGCTTCCGGTGCTTCTGATGCTGGTGGCAACGGTGGCCGAGTTGTGTCTACCCAAGGGAAACGACCTTCGGGAGACCGCGACGTTCATTGGCAATCCCACCATCGCTTTGACGGTGGCGGTGCTGTTCGCCTCATGGTCGCTCGGACTGTCCTGCGGATATCGTCCCGCCGAGGTGTTGAAGTTCACGGAGTCCTCCATTGCCGCGGTCGGGATGACCATCCTGGTGATCGGCGGCGGCGGCGGGTTCGCCCGGGTTCTCCGGGACAGCGGGGTTGCGGAATCCATCGGACGCCTCGGCGAGATGGCCCAGTTGTCGCCGCTCCTCTACGGGTGGCTTGTATCGGCATTTATCCGGGTCGCCACCGGATCCGCGACGGTGGCCATCACCACCGCCTCTGGGCTGCTGATTCCCGTGCTCGCGGCGCACCCGGAGCTGGGGCAGAATCACAAGGCGTTGATCGTGGTGGCGATTGGCTGCGGGTCCCTGTTTCTGTCCCACCTCAACGACGCCGGCTTCTGGATAGTGAAGGACTCGCTGGGGCTGAGCGTGAACCAGACGCTGCGCACCTGGACCATCTGCGAAACCATCGTGGGACTCTTCGGGATGCTGCTGTCCCTGCTGGTGTACCGGATGATTTGAAGCGCGTTTCAGGGGGTGGCCGCCAGTGATTCGCGGAGTGTGGCCGCCAATTGTTCGCTGAGCCGGGTGGTCAGCGTGCTGAGTGTGGACGCCACGGCACCGGGGTCTTCGGACGGTGGGGGGCCTGGCTGGGTTGACCGGAATTCCCCGCTGCGGAGCGTCTTGTCACCGGACGGGTTGGTGATTCTCCACCAGGCGGCGAGTGTTCCGGTACCCCGGGCATCCACATCAAATTGTTCCACGTTCACGTAGACTGCGCGCACCACTTCATCCCGGGACCAGGAAGAGATCCGGATCTGGTCGGTGGGCAGGAGACTGGCGAGATTGGCGGCCAGGGTCCTTTGAAAGGAAGTGTCCAGTCGCTCCGCCCACAGGGAAGCCTCCAGGTAGCGGACCTCATTGCTCCCGGAGCGCACCGCCAGGGAGGGTTTCAGCAGATAGGAAGGCATCTGCACGATTCCGATTCCGAGGGTGGGTTGCGCCGGCGCTGCGGTGGTCCCGGGCGTCCGCGCCGGGGACACCGGTGAAAGGAGGTAGCTACGCGTGGCCAGCGTGTGGGGCTTGGGAAGGCATCCTGTGACAAGCAGTGCCAGGGCTCCTGGGAGCACCAGGTTTCGGATTCGCTGGGGGCGGTTCATGGCGATTTTTCGGGGGGCTTTCGCCCGGTGAGCAAGGCGTTGGGATTGCGCTGGAGAAACTCGGCAAGTTCTGCGAGGGCGCGTGCGGCGTTGGAGATCTGCTCGAGCGCCAGGGTGGCGTCGGTGCGGAAGGGAGTGTCCGGCCCCACCATTCCCGAGAGGCCTTCGATGCCGCGGCGCAACTCCCTCAGGGTGCGGTCGGCTTCCGCCAGTGTATTCGTGGCGCTGGCAGACAGAACCGCCATGTGGGTGCCTGTCTGGTCCACGACCCGCCGGGCGTCGACCAGAGTGAGACGCAATTCCGTGAGGGAATTGGTCAGGTCGGGCGTCGCGAGCACGCTGTTGGCGGATTCCAGGAGGGTGGTGACGCCGTGGTTGATCTTCTTGAGGTCCAGCGCCGCAAGGCTTTCATCGAGGCGGCCGAGGAGCGCATTGAGCTTGTCCGAGATTCCCCGGAAGTCCACGCGCCCCAGATTTGCGAGCAATTCCTGGATGCTGGTGGGTACCGTGGGAATCTCGGGGTATTCCGCCCTGATTTGGTGAAACACCGGTGGCGGGGCATCCGCGACCATGTCGAGTTCCACATAGAGCACTCCGGTCACGAGGCTTTCCGCGTCCAGCCGTCCGCGGAGTCCCTGGCGGATGCGCTCCTTCAGGAAGCCGGGATTCTCAAGGTCGAGCTGTTGGTCGGATTTCTTGGCCAGGATCTCCATGTCGATCTGGACGATGACCGGATTGGCAAAATCATTCGTCGCCTGGTTGTGGCGGAGCAGCACCTCGTACACGGATCCGATGGTCACGCCCCGCCATTTGACCGGCGCGCCTGCGTTGAGGCCCTTCATCGAGGACTCAAAGTAGAGAATCAGCTTTTCCTTGGTGGTGAAAAAATTGCCGGATCCGAACACGGCGAGACCGATCACGCCGAGCGCGAGCCCGGCGACGATGAAGATTCCGATCAAGGTGGGGTTGGTCTTCTGGCTCATGGAGTCTTCGGGTGGGCGGTCGGGGCGGGGGAGGCCTCCGGGGTTTTGCCGCGGGTCAGAAAGGTTCGCACCTTGGGGTCGGCGGACTGAACCAACGACTTGGGATCCCCGGTGGCGAGCATGGTCTTGGTGTCGGCGTCGAGGAAGATGGCGTCGTCCGCGATCGCAAAAATGCTGGCCAGTTCGTGGGTGACCACGACCACCGTCGCCCCAAGGCTGTCGCGGAGTTCAAGGATCAGCTGGTCCAGGTTCCGGGAGCTGATCGGATCGAGTCCCGCCGAAGGTTCGTCGAAGAACAGGATCTCGGGATCCAGCGCCATGGCGCGGGCGAGTCCGGCCCGCTTGCACATCCCGCCGGAGATTTCCGAGGGGTAGTACTCCTCGAACCCGGCCAGCCCGACCAGGGCCAGCTTCAGACGGGCGATTTCCCGGATGTCGGCGGGAGGCAGCCCGCTGTATTCCGCCAGCGGAAGGGAGACATTTTCCTCCAGGGTCATGGAACTCCAGAGGGCACCCCCCTGGAACAGGACCCCGAACTGGCGCAGTTGGAGCTTCCTCCCGTCCTCATCCTGGTTCCAGAAGCTCATTCCGTCGTAGAGAATGTCCCCCTGCGCCGGTCGGATCATGCCGATCATGTGGCGCAGCAGCGTGCTCTTGCCGCACCCGCTTCCGCCCATGATGACAAACACGGATCCCTTCCGGACACTGGCCTGGATGTCCCGCATCACCACGTAGGACCCGTAGGCCATGGTCAGGCCCCGGATTTCGATTTTGGTGGAGGCGGGATTCACTCGGTCGGCGGGTCAGATCTTGAGGGCGTTGCACAGGATGGCGAAAATGCCGTCCGCAGCGATGATGGACGTGATGCCGGCAACCACCGCCTGGGTGGTCGCGCGGCCCACGGCGGCGGCATTGTTGCCGCAGCGCATGCCCCGCAGGCAGCCCGTATAGGCGACGAGGAATCCAAAAAATCCTCCTTTGAACACGCCGAGCAGGAAGCTCTTGATCTTCACGGCGTGGATGGTGCGACCGAGGTATTCCGTGGTGGTCACGTCGAGCATTGAGACCGACACGAACCAGCCGCCTGCGATGCTGATGAGGTCGGCGAACAACACCAGCAGAGGGGTCATGGCCACGAGGGCCAGAACCCTCGGGAGGACGAGGAATTCCATCGGGGCGATGCCGAAGGTCTGGAGGGCGGCGATTTCCTCGTTGACCTTCATGGTTCCGAGATGGGCTGCGAATGCCGCGCCGGTGCGGCCGCACAGGATGATGGCGGTCATGATGCACGCCATCTCGCGGGTGGTCCCGATGGCGACCATGTCCGCGACATAAATGCTGGCGCCGAACTGCGCGAGCGAGGTCGCCCCGACGAAGGCGAGGATCAGTCCGATGAGGAAGTTGATGAGGGCCACAATGCCGAGGGCCTCGGGGCCGGTTTCCTGGATCACCTGCCAGAGATCGCTCGAACGGAACTGGGCCTTGCCCCGCGCCAAACGGCCCAGGGCGAGCACCAGTTCGCCGAGAAACGAGAACAGGGTGAGGGCCTCCGCCGCCGCCCCGATGGCGCGGTTGCCCAGCGCGGCGAAAAGGGATTCCCTGGCCTGGGAGCGGTGTGCGTCCCGGGCTTCGGGGACCGCGGCCGCGAGTCGCAGCAGGCCCCGGACGCCGTCGGGCAGCCCCTCGTCCCGGAGCTCGATTCCTCCCTCGGCACAGCGTGCCCGAAGTCGGGCAACAAAGGCCACGAAACGCGAGTCCCAGGGACCCAGGCGTCCGGTCTCGAACGTCAGGGATCGGACCCCCGACTCCTTGGCGAGGGATTTGTAGACATCGTCCAGTGACGGAACCGGGTCCCGTTTCCTCCAGGAACCGGAGAACTCCGCCACGAGGGCATCCGGGGCGATTCTCCGGATTCCAACGTCGGGCGGGGCTTCGGGAGCGGACATGGCGGGGAGGGTCGGCGCTGGCCGGCGCGGGGGAGGCTGACGGGCCGGCGTCGCGGCGACAAGCGCCCATCCATTCGCCCGTGCAACAAACTCATTTTCCTTCCGGGACGGGATTGAGAATTCCCCATTGGCATCGGGGTGCCCGGTGGGTCACCCTCCGCCCAGGACCGACTCAATGAAACCACGAAGCCCCACGTTCCGTCCGCTCGTGTCCTGTCGGGGGCTCCGGGGTCTGTCTGCTTCCGTGAGAACCATTTCGCTCCTGATCGTCGCCCTCTGCCTGTTGGCGGTGGGGTGCAAACCGAAGCCTCCCGCGGCGGCGCCGCCGCCCCCGGAGGTTCAGGTGGTCTCGGTGATGGCCACGAATGTCCCAATTTATCGGGACTGGGTCGGTACGCTGGACAGCGAAGTGAATGCCGCCATTTCGGCACAGGTCAGCGGGTATCTGCTCACCCGGAACTACAAGGAGGGCAGCGTGGTAACCAACGGACAGGTGCTGTTTCAGATCGATCCCGCCCCGTTCGAGGCCACGCTGGCCCGGGCTCAGGCGCAACTGGTGGAGGCCCAGGCGCACAAGGAGAAGACCGCGCTGGATGTGCAACGGTATACTCCGCTGGCAAAGGTCCAGGCCATCAGTCAGCAGGAATTGGATGATGCGATCCAGGCGGACAAGGCGGCGGCGGGGCAGGTGGAAAGCGCCAAGGCCGGGGTGCTCCAGGCGCAGATCAATCTGGGATTCACGACCATCCGTTCCCCGGTCACGGGCGTGGCGGGGCTCGCGAGCCTGACCGAGGCGCAGGTGGGCAATCTCGTGGGCCCCAGCACCGGCCCCATGACCACTGTGACCAAGACGGATCCGATCCGCGTTTATTTTTCCGTGTCCCAGCAGTTCATGATCCAGATGCAACAGCGGGATCTTTCGGAGGGACGGGCGCCGCGGGCGGGATCGGATCCGGAGGACCGGGCCCAATTGGAGTTGCTGCTGGCCTCCGGCGGGACCTACGGCCAACGGGGCCGGGTTCTTTTTGGAAACAACCAGGTGGACGTCAAAACGGGCACCATCCGGGTGGTGGGTGAGTTCGCCAATCCCCAGAGCCTGCTGGTGCCCGGCATGTTCACCCGCGTTCGGGCCCAGATCGGCGTTGAAACCAATGCCCTGGTGGTTCCCCAAAGGGCGATCACGGACGTCCAGGGGCGGTCGTTGATTGCCCTGGTGGGGACGGGGGACAAGGTTCGCATTCTTCCCGTGCAGACCGGCGAGCGTTTCGGATCCCACTGGGTGATCCGGCCCATGGCCGGCGAGGAGATCAAGGCGGGCGACTCCGTGGTGGCGGAGGGGGTTCAGAAGGTCAGGGATGGGGCGCCGGTGAGGCCGGTTCCCTTCGTGGCCACCAACACGCCGCCTGCCCGATGAGGATTCCCGTGGTGACCGCCTGACGATCAAGCCCCACTCCCGCTGACGCCGCATGTCGAAGTTTTTCATCAACCGGCCGATCGTCGCGATGGTCATCTCCATCCTGATGGTCATCGTCGGCATCGTCGCCATGCTGGGCCTGCCCATCGCGCAGTTCCCCAACATCGCGGACCCGCAGATCCAGGTGAAGGCCACCTACCCGGGAGCCGATGCCCTGACGGTCCAGCAGTCGGTTGCGGTTCCGATCGAGCAGCAGATGTCGGGCGTGGACAACATGGAGTACATGTACTCCCTGAACGCCAACAACGGGAGCATGACCCTGACGGTGGACTTCGACGTCAAGACGGACCCGAGCACCGATCAGATCCTTTCCCAGATGCGGCAGAGCCAGGCGAGTTCCCAGCTGCCCTCCGCCGTCAACAACCAGGGCGTCATCGTCCAGAAGTCCACGGCGGCGCCGCTCGTGCTTTTCGCCCTGTATTCCCCCAACAATACCTATGACGGCGTCTTCCTCGCCAATTACGCGGTCATCAATTTGAACGACCGCATGACCCGCGTTCCGGGCATCGCGAGCGTGACCGTGTTTGGGTCCGGGCAGTATGCGATCCGCCTCTGGGTGAAGCCGGACCGCCTCGCGCAGATGGGAATCACCGTTCCGGAGATCATCAATGCCATCCAGGCGCAGAACACGGTGAATCCGGCCGGTCAGGTGGGCGGGGAGCCTGTCCCCAAGGGACAGGAATTCACCTACGCCGTCCGTGCCCAGGGCCGTCTGGAGACGTCGGAGGAATTTGGCGAGATCGTGCTTCGCGCCGCGCCGGGTGGGTCGATCGTCCGGGTGAAGGATGTCGCCCGCGTGGAGCTCGGTGCCCAGAACTACACCATGCTGGCCCGGTTGAATGGGCGGCCGTCGGCGATCATCGCCCTGTACCAGCTTCCCGATTCGAACGCCGTGGATGCGGCCCGGGGTGCGCGTGCGGTGATGGAGGAGGCCAAGAAGAGCTTTCCGCCGGACATGGACTACGCCACCTGCCTGGACACGACCCTTGCGGTGACGGAGGGCATGAAGGAGATCGAGCACACGCTTGTGGAGGCCCTGGTCCTCGTCATCATCGTCGTCTTCGTGTTCCTCCAGGGATGGCGGGCAACCCTGATCCCGCTGCTCGCCGTGCCGGTATCCCTGGTGGGAACGTTCGCGTTGTTTCCCCTGTTCGGATTTTCGATCAACACGCTGTCCCTCTTCGGACTTGTCCTGGCGATCGGTCTTGTCGTGGACGACGCCATCGTGGTGGTGGAGGCCGTGGAGCACCACATTGAGCACGGCCTGTCGCCCAAGGATGCCGCCTTCAAGGCGATGGAGGAGGTTTCCGGTCCGGTGGTGGCCATCGCCATCATCCTTGCGGCGGTGTTTGTCCCCACGGCGTTCATCCCGGGGATCACCGGCCGGCTGTACCAGCAGTTTGCGGTCACCATCGCCGTCTCCGTGGTGATCTCTGCGTTCAATGCTTTGACGCTGTCGCCGGCGCTCGCGGCGCTTCTGCTGCGGCCCAAGACCCGGGGTACCGGACTGCTTCAAAAATTCTACGACGGTTTCAACAAGGTCTTCGGCGCTGTCACCCAGGGGTACGTCGGCACCTGCCGCTTTCTGGTCCATAAGAGCGTGATCGCCCTGGCGCTCCTGGGCGGTGCCGCCGTTCTGGCTGGATTGTTTGGGAAGTCCATTCCCACCAGCTTCCTGCCCGACGAGGACCAGGGATATGTGTACGCCGGACTGCAGCTTCCGAATGCGTCATCCCTGCAGCGCACCGATGCCATCATGCGGCAGGCGGAGGACATCATCCTCAAGACGCCGGGCGTCGAATTCTGCACGTCGGTCGTCGGGTACAGCATGTTGAGCGGCGTCAACAACACCTACAGTGGATTCTTCTTCATCACCTTCAAGGAATGGAGCAAGCGGCGGAGTCCCGAAGAGCAGTACTCCGCGATCAAGGAGCACCTGAATCGCGAGTTGGGCGGGCTTCCCGGTGCGATTGGGTTTTCCTTCCCTCCGCCCGCCATCCCGGGGGTGGGGGCGGCCGGTGGCGTCACCTTCATCCTGGAGGATCGGGAGGGTGGCGGGACGGCCAATCTGGCGCGGAATCTTCAGACCTTCATCGCCGCGGCGCAGAAGCGTCCGGAATTGGGTGGAGTCTTCTCCACCGCGCTTTTGTCGGTGCCGCAGGTCTATGCGGATGTTGACCGCGACCAGGTGCTGTCCCAGGGGGTTTCCCTCAAGGATGTCTATGCCACCATGCAGTGCTTCATGGGGGGCGCCTTCGTGAACTACTTCAACCGGTTCGGGCGCCAATGGCAGGTGTATGTGCAGGCGGAAGGTGAATACCGGGCCAAGGCGGAGAATCTCGGGCAGTTTTACGTGCTGAACAATGTGAGCAACATGGTTCCGCTGGCGGCGCTGACCACCCTGCGCGACACGAACGGACCGGAGTTCACCATGCGATACAACCTGTACGAGGCGGCGCAGATCAACGCGTCCGCCCGGCCGGGGTACAGTTCCGCCCAGGCCATGAAGGCCCTGGAGGAGGTGTTTGCCGAGACCATGCCTGATGGGATGGGATTCGACTACATGGGCATGAGCTTCCAGGAACAAAAGGCCCAGCAGGGGGTGTCTCCCGTGTTGGTATTTGGATTCTCCCTCCTGTGCGTGTTCCTGATCCTCGCCGCGCAATATGAAAGCTGGAGTTTGCCCTTCAGCGTGCTGCTGGGAACGCCGGTGGCGGTGGCGGGCGCGTTTGGAGCCCTGATGGTGGGGCATTATGAGAACAACGTGTACGCCCAGATCGGACTTGTGATGCTGATTGGGCTCGCCGCCAAGAACGCCATCCTGATCGTGGAGTTCGCCAAGATGGGCTACGAACAGGGCAAACCGCTCCTGGATGCCACCCTGGAGGGGGCCAAACTCCGACTCCGACCAATCCTGATGACGAGTTTTGCCTTCATCCTCGGGTGCGTGCCCCTGGCCAAGGCGGACGGCGCGGGGGCGTTGTCGCGGCAGGTGATGGGATTCACGGTCATTGGCGGCATGCTGGCGGCCAGCGGCATCGCCATCTTCCTGATCCCGGTCCTGTTTTACGTTGTGGAGAAGCTCAGCGGTGGCGACAAGGCTCATGCAGCGGCGTCCGCAGGGAAAACAGCGGGGTCCGGCCCAGTCCCGACGAAGGAGGCTCATCAACCATGAACCGCAACGCCTGGTTTCGCCGGCTGAACTGGATTCTCCCGGCCCTCCTGTTCTCCGGATGTGCCCTGGGACCCGACTACAGGCGTCCCGAGGTTGCCGAGCCGAAGTCGTTCCGCTTTGGTCCTCCACCCACCACCAACTCGTTTGGCGACCCGGGGTGGTGGCAGGTGTTTCAGGATCCCGTGCTGCAGGGGTTGATCGGGACGGCGCTCACCAACAATTACGATCTGAAGCGGGCGGTGGCACGGGTCGAGCAGGCGCGCAACCTGGCCGTGGCCGCCAAGGCGCCCCTGTATCCGCAGGTTGGCTACGGCGGCGGCGTGGGGCGCGGCCGGAATGCGGTGCTCAATAATCCGACCCCCCTGGACGGCGCCACGGAAAGCACCGCTTCGGCGACCCTCAACGCGGCATGGGAAATTGACGTGTGGGGTCGGATCCGTCGCCTCAGCCAGGCAGCCCAGGCCCAATACCTTGCCACGGACGAAGCGCGGCGGGGGGTGACGGTGTCCCTGGTCAGCGAGGTGGCCACGACCTACTTCCAATTGATGCAGTATGATCGTGAGTTGCAGATCCAACGGGATGCCACGAACGCATACGCGGGGAGCTACCGGATTTTTGACCAGCGCCGGATCAATGGGGTGGCCTCGAAGCTCGAAACCGACCGAGCCCTCGCCGCACTTGCCAATGCAGCGGCGGTCATCCCGTCGCTGGAACTCAGCATCGCACTGACGGAGAATCAACTCAGCGTTCTCCTGGGGCGAACCCCGGGTCCGGTTCCCCGGCGATCCCTGGCCGACGATCCGAACTGGCAGGCCGACATCCCGACGGGACTTCCCAGCGCCCTGCTGGAGCGGCGCCCGGACGTCGCCGCGGCAGAGCAGCTCCTGATCGCCGCCAATGCCAATGTGGGGGCGAATCTCGCGGCGATGTTTCCCCAGTTCGGCCTGACGGCATTTCTGGGCAAGGTGAGCCCGGAGTTGTCCGCCTTCACCGCGGGCACCGCCAACGCCTGGAACGTGGGGGCAACCCTGGCAGGACCGATCTTCCAGGGCGGACAGCTTCGCGCCCAATACCGGGCGGCCAAGGCCAAGTTTGAAGAGTCGCTGGCCGGCTATCAGCAGTCGGTGTTGACGGCGTTCCAGGAGGTTTCCAACGCCCTGATCGCGCGGCAGAAGTACGCCGAGGTTCGGCTGGCCAACGAGCAGGCGGTGGTGTCCCTGACCTCGTCGGTGGATCTCGCGACCCAGCGATATCTCAACGGCAAGTCCAGCTATTACGAGGTTCTTCAGGCACAGCAGGAATTGTATCCCAGCCAGCGCGCCGAGGTTCAGGCGCGGGTCAACGAGCGTCTCGCCGTGATCCAGCTCTACAAGGCCCTGGGCGGGGGGTGGACGAACACCGCCCCGATGACCCTTCGCTGAGAGGCTTTCCGAAAACCCTCCGGTCGGCGGGACTTCTGTCGGTGGCTTGCGCCGGCCCGGCCGTTGCATCCCACCGCAGGACCTTCTTCGATTTTGGAATGGGTGGGGCCTCCGATGCGCAGCCCGGCTCAGGGACTGTTCGTCCGATCCAACCATCGTAGCGCGCCGGCGAGATCCTCAAATTCCCCGTCCAGTTGCGCTTCGAAGGCTGCCGCAAGGATCCGGCTGAATTCGGGACCCGGTGGCAATCCCCGCTCGATCAAGTGACGCCCCAGAAGGAGGGGGCGGGGGGCGCGGGCGGTGACCTGAAGCTGCTCGGCCAGGGACCGGAGGCGGAGCAATCCCGAGGGCGCCAACGCCGGGGCCGGGGGGCGTCCCGAGGCGTCGGCCAGGATCAGCAGGTCGAGCTCCTCGAGCGTGGCCGGTGTGAGCCGGTTTGCCAGGCGCCGGATGCTCCGGGGGGAGTTCTCCTGAAGGTGCGCGAGGTGGTTGGCCACGAGGCGGCCCACCTTGATCCGGAGTTCCTCGGATGCTCCGATCCGGTTGAGGAACCGCTCGGTCAGGGGCACTCCAACGGTCTCATGTCCGGGAGAGACGATCCGGTTCCTTCCCTGCCGTTCCTCGATTCGGGTGCACGAGGGCTTCCCAAAATCGTGGCAGAGGACGGCCATCGCAAGGAGGACGCGGATCTCCGCTCCGCAAGAGTTCCATTTCTCCATGCGGGCGAGGGCATCGAGGCAGGCGAGGGTGTGGATCCAGACATCGCCTTCCGGATGCCATTCCGGATCCTGGGGGACGCCCTTGAGGACATCGAGTTCCGGGTAGTGGCGACACCATCCGGAGTCGCGCAGCCAGAGAAGTCCGGCGGAGGGGACGCTGGATTCCCCCGCCCACTTGAACCACTCCACGCGGATTCGTTCCACCGCGAGTTCGTCGTGGCGACCGGAAATCCCGCGACACAGCGCAAGGGTTTCCTGGGCGCCCGTCATCCCGAAGCGGCCGGCGAACTGCATGCCCCGCAGCACCCGCAGGGGATCCTCATCGAAGGCGGCGCTGGTGTGCCGGAGAATGCGGTTTCGCAGGTCCTGTTCTCCTCCGTGAAAATCGAGAAGAGCGGAACGTCCCGGATGCCACATCAGGGAATTGATGGTGAAGTCGCGTCGCGCCGAAGCGTCCTCGGGCCGCAGATCGGGGACGACTTCCACAGTGAAACCCCGGTGGCCGGCTGCCACCTTTGAATCGCGACGGGGCAGGCTGAAGTCATAGGTTTCCCCGGGCCCCACCGTCAGCTTGATCACGCCGAACGATTTTCCGACCTGATCGACCCGGCCCCATCGGCCCAGGGTTCGAACCAGGCGGTCCCAGGGCAGTCCGTAGACTTCCACATCAAAATCCTTCGGAGGGATTCCCAGCAGCCAGTCCCGCACACACCCTCCGACAAGATGGGCCCCGGCGAGATCCGGAGTCTCCTTCAGGATTCGTCGCAGCGAGGGGGGGAGAATGTCGTTCATCGCGGTCCGGCGACTGGCGCTGCGATCAGAATGCCCGGATGCCGGGCCACGGGATAGGAGGAGTTGGTGGAACCCCCGCGCCCGGATCGCAATCCCTTTTCGATTGGGCCGGCATCGGACTTTGCCCACCCTCCGGGCGGAGTGATTGGCGTCATTTTCAATCCGACCGCCCGGGGCGAACGGGCGAATCGGTTCCGCGACCATCTTTCGGAACTTGGGGCCGACGTCCGCGTCCTGCCCACCCGGTCCGCCGGGGACGCCCGAACGCTGGCCGCGGAACTGACCCGGGAGGGATTCGAGACGTTGGTGGCCGCGGGCGGCGACGGAACGGTCAACGAAGTTCTGAATGGAATCTGCGACGTTCCGGAGGGATTGGACCGGACCCGGCTTGGGGTCATTCCCCTCGGTACGGTGAACGTTTTTGCCAAGGAGATGGGCATCCCCGACGAATTCCGTGGGGCGTGGAAGGTCATCCGTCAGGGACGCGAGCGCCGGATCGATTTGCCGTGCGCCGAATTCGCGGGTCCAAACGGGGACAAGGAATTTAGACATTTCATCCTGATGGCGGGTGCCGGCCTGGATTCCCGGGCGATCGGACTGGTGGATTGGGGGTGGAAACGCCGGGTGGGTCCGCTGGCCTACGTCTGGGCCGGGATCCAGGCCATGAAACCGCCCCACCCGCAGTTGACGGTGACGGTGGCGGGTCACTCGCATCATGTGGAATTGGCGGAGGTGGGCAACGGACGCTACTACGGCGGCCGGTTCCCCGTGTTTCCCAACGCCCGC
>JAEUHD010000021.1 GCA_016793645.1 Verrucomicrobiales bacterium | reverse complement strand
CCGACCACGATGGGTGAGGAGGCCCCCTTTCCGGGAATGGGCACCGTCCATTTCACGCCATTGGTGTGCGACCAACCGGTGGGGAACCCGGAATCCCGGCTGACCCCGAGTCCGTCCGGACCGCGCCAACACGGCCAGTCGGAAGCGAGGGCTGCGGACGAGAGCGCGACGGCGAGGACGACAGGGATCGGCGGCTTCATGGAACGCCCCGACGGAAGCAGGGAGCTTCGCATTCAGCAAGCCGTCGAGACCGGAGATTGGCCGGCTCCCAAGGACTCAGGGCCAGGGGAAGCTGGGGAATTTGGCCTTCAGCGGCGCCCGCAACGCAGGATACGCCTTCTGCCGCCACGCGGGGAAATCGCGGGTGACGGCGATGCGTTTTTGGTCCGGGGATTGAAGAACGAGTTGAACGGCGATCCGGCCCTCGGCAATGCGGGGATGTTCCTTGAGCGGGAAGCACTCGGTGAGGCGGACGGATGCCTCGGGTCCGATCGCCTCCTCGTCGTCCGGATCCTCCGCGGATTCCCGGTAGGCGAGCTTGATCGGCTTGCCGTCACGCCAGGGCAGCGATACCGGAAGGAGTTCATCCAGGAAGCCGAGTTGGGCGCGGTCGAGATGGGCGAGGAAGGCGGGACGAAGATCGGCCACCTGCGCCTCCTTGATCAGGGTGATTCCGTGCAGGGCGCCCGTCAGGGTCCGCCGCAGGGCGGCTCCGTCGAACGGAGGAATCTCCAACTCCGGGACCGCGCGTGCCAGCAGATTGACCCGGGCGATGAATTGTTTCAGCGCGTGATCCAGTTTCGGGAGTTCGAACCATCCCGCGGCAAAGGCGTCCGCCAGGGCGCGGCCGGCCGACTCCGGATCCACCTCCCGGGTATGCTCGCGCTGGATGACCAGATCCATGAAGCGGGTCTCGCGCAGGGACGCCACCCGCTTGTGCAGGCGATCGACCTCGCACTGGATGCCCTGGGTCAGGTGTTGCGGATAGAGCTGGGACAGCCATTCCGGCCGGACCGCGGTGGCGAGACCGAGGAGCGTTGTGCGCCCGTGGCGGCCGTCCACCTCGCGAAGACTGGCGGCGACCAGCAACGGACTGTCCACCACACTCTCGCGGACCAGGGTTCCGGAGCGTCCCTCAATCAATTTGCAGTCGAGGGTGCCGGCATCGCGGCGAAGGGCCAGTTGGTCGATGAATCCCGCGGTGATGCACAGGGGCAGGGGATCCAGCCCCGCGGATTCGCGGGTCTCCGGGACGGCCTGGGCGGCGGGCTCCGTGGGTTTGTCGGGATCGAACAGTCGTTCGCGGGCCGCGATGGAGAGCAGTTGGCGATGGGTGTCGTCCACCTGTCGCGCCGTCTGGGCATGGATGCCATGGCGTCGGCATTGGGCGACGTCGAATCCGCAGTTGCGGGCAAACTGGAACGCCCGCATGAGGGTGTGAAAGTCACTGTCCCGGCTGCCTTCGAAGAGTTCCCGGGCCTCTTTCAGATGCGCGTCGTCACGGCCGGGTCGCACGAGGAGATCCCGGCCTCCGGTCAGCGCCGCGCAGAGTGCGGCCGCCGGGACGCATCCGTGGCGGGACGCCTCGATCAGCAGACGGGAATAGCGCGGGTGCATGGGCAGCCGCAGCATCCGCCGCCCGAGATCAGTCAGGTCGGATCCGGGGCGCTCGCCGGACTCCGCCATGCGCAGCGCGCCCAGGATTTGGAGCAACCGTTCAGCGCGTTGGACCGCCGCGGGGTCGGGACGGTCGAGCCAGTCAAACTCCGCCGCGTGCCGGATGCCGAGGGAATGAAGCAGCAGGACGACCTCCGCGAGGTCAGACCGGCGGATCTCGGGGGTGTTGCGGGCGGGGCGGTCGAGGTGCGCGCTTTCGGTCCAGAGGCGCCAGCAGGTCCCAGGGGCGGTTCGGCCGGCACGTCCCGCCCGCTGGTCGGCGGACGCGCGGCTTATCGGCTCCATGGACAGTGTCTGGATTCCACGTTCGGCATCGTGTCGCGCGATGCGGGCGAGTCCGGAATCCACCACATGCCGGATGCCGTCGATGGTCACGCTGGTTTCCGCGACGTTGGTGGCGACGACGATTTTTCGCCGGGCAAAGGATTGGAAGGCGCGGTCCTGATCCTCCGGCGGGAGGTCGCCGTGCAGCGGCAGAAACACGCAAGGTTCCGCGAGGCGCGCGGCGCGGAGGGCATTGATCGTCGAGGCGATCTCGCCCATGCCCGGCATGAAGAGGAGGAGGTCCCCCTCCGCGCCGGAATTCACGATCCGCTCCGCAGCGTCCGCCGCCTGTTCCGGAGCGGAGCGCCGGTCGCCGTACTCGGACCACCGGATCTCGACCGGATGGGCGCGTCCCTCGGATTCCAGGACCGGCACGGGCGGTCGGTTGGCTTCCACGGAACCCGACGCGAGATAACGGGCGACGGGTTCCGCCTCGAGGGTTGCGGACATGACCACCAGTTTGAGGTCCGGACGGGTGGTCTGTTGAAGCCGCTTCGCCAGGGCGAGGGCCACGTCGCTGAGCAGGTTGCGTTCGTGGAACTCGTCGAAGATCAGGATGCTGATGCCGTTCAGTTGCGGATTGTCCTGAAGCCAGCGGAGCAGAATTCCTTCGGTGACAAAGCAGATGCGGGAGGCGTCGGACAGGTGATCCTCAAACCGGACCTGGTATCCGACCTCGTCGCCCAGGCGTCCCTGGCGTTCCCACGCCACCCGGGCGGCCACGGTCCGTGCGGCGACGCGGCGGGGTTGCAGCACGACGATCCGTCCGTTTCCGGCGATGCCCCCGTCGAGGAGCATCTGGGGCACCTGGGTGGTCTTGCCGGATCCGGTCGCGGCGACGAGCACCAGGGAGGGGCCGTCGCGGAGCGTTCGGAGAATGTCGAAGTGCAGCTGCCAGACCGGCAGTTCGCGCGGGGACATGGTCCGGAGGGAAATCAGCGGGGTCCGTGCAGGATCACCGCGCCGAGGGCGAGGAGCGTGATCACGAGGAGCATTCCCGCCGGCATGAATCTTTTGGTCTTGGCCACGCGGACAATGAATTGCACGACCAGCAAGCCGAGCACGACCGGTGCGACCACGTAGGGCAGGATGCCCGCGGCGGCGAGGCCGAGGGGAATGGCGGAGGCCACCGACGCGATCAGGGACACCTTGCTGCCGGCCTTCACGAATCCGATGAAGCCGCCCGCGAGCAGAAGCCCGACATAAACCCAGACAACGAATTGCCAATTCATGGAGCCGGGACCCTACCCATCGAGCGGACGGAGGGAACGCTGAAAACTGGAACGGTGGGACGAACAGCCTAAAGGCTGGACTACGAACTGCCCGCTCGTAGTGCAGGCTTTAGCCTGTCCTTCGGGTCGAACGTGAAACCAGATCGGCAACCGCCGGCGCACCGAAGCGGTGCTTCGGCGGGTCGCGAAGGCGGGCTCCGCCGCACGCACTCGCAAACGTGGAGCAGAGACGCGGGGAGCGGACAGCCTGAAGGCTGGACTACAAACGGACCATCCGTAGGTTTGGCCCAGTGAAACGGACCGTATCCAGGTTCCTTTTGGTGGCGTTCCTCCTGGCCCGACCAGGGGTTGCGGACGATCACGTCGATTTCAATTTCCAGGTGCGTCCGCTGCTGTCCGATCGCTGCTTCTTCTGCCACGGACCCGATGAGAAGGCCCGGAAGGCCAAACTCCGTCTCGACCAGCGCGACGGGGTGTTTGCACCGCGCAAGGACGGCAAACGGGTGGTGGTTTCCGGGAACACGGATGCCTCGGAACTGGTTCGACGGTTGTTCACGCAGGATCCCGAGGAGGTCATGCCACCGCCGGAGTCGCATCTGGACCTGACCCCCGCGGAGAAGGATCTCCTGAAACGCTGGGTGGCGCAGGGGGCCGAGTGGAGCGATCACTGGGCGTTTCTGCCCATTCGCCGGCCCGCGCTGCCGGCGGTGACGAATGCCGCGTGGATTCAAACGCCCCTGGACCGCTTCGTCCTGTCCCGTCTCGAACACGCCGGATTGGAGCCCTCGAAACCCGCCGCGCCGGGCCGGTTGCTGCGTCGGGTCGCCTTGGACCTGACCGGATTGCCCCCGTCCCCGGGCGAGGTGGAGGCATTTGAAAAGGATCCGTCGTCCGACGCCTATGAGCGGGCGGTGGACCGGATGTTGGCCTCCCCCGCCTATGGCGAACGACTCGCCGGCGATTGGCTCGATCTGGCGCGGTATGCGGACACCTATGGGTACCAGGCCGACGTGGAACGGGATTTGTCTCCGTGGCGGGACTGGGTGGTGCGGGCCTTCAACGAGAACCTGCCATACGACCAGTTCATCACCTGGCAACTCGCAGGGGATCTCCTTCCCAACGCC
>JAEUHD010000017.1 GCA_016793645.1 Verrucomicrobiales bacterium | reverse complement strand
ACCGGAGCGTTGATCAAGTCCGGGACCCTCGGCGCCAATGGGCTGTTCTTTTTGGGGGTCATCGAGATTCCCGGGACTCAACCGGGAGGCACGGGAATGGTAATGCTCCGGGGATGGGACAATTCCACGGGATCCAGTTACGCGAGTGCCATCCTCAAAGGGATGGTGCTGATCTCGCTTCACAACCTCGGAGGAGGAGGCATACCGCCTCCTCCCCTGGGTGCCGCGAGTGATTTCCTGGGGGGGCCGTTCGGACCCCTGACGCCACCCTACACGGGCCCTCCAACCTTGTTTTACCTGAAAGGCCTCCAGTCCCATCAACTCGTAGCGGACCTCCCGGAGGGGCCATCAGTCTGGAGGCTGCAGGCGTCCGGGGATCTCGTGCACTGGACCCAGGTTGGAGAACCCCAACCGGGCGGGTGGAGCCGGACGTGGTCCGTTCCCGACCCAGAAACCTCCACCTTCTTCCGAGTGGTTCAGGAACCCCTGGCCCCATGATCCCGCGGGTCCCGGAGAAGCGCCAGACTCGGCACAAGGTGGATTTCAGATAGGAATTGGTCCCGCTCCATTCTTGCCAGACCCGGGAGCCCCGGGAGAGCGTCCGACCTGTTCCCCGCAGTTGAGCGCGACGCTCCCGGTCTGCACGCAGGTACACTCGTTTCGAGTCCCTTCGTCCGACTCGATGCGTTGTGCTCCCACCCCGGGGACTCCGATAAAGCCCCATGAATGCCCATCATCCCCTGTCCGCCGCCGGACTCACCCTCCGCGGATCCGCTCTCGCCGCCGCCGTCCTGTGCGGTCTGAATCCGTCGCCCGTCCGCGCCGAGGTGCTCGTCAATCTGGACGCGACCCAACTCCCGGAGGGGCCCCTCAATCAGTGGGCAAACTCGGGCACCGCCACGGGGAACTTTGCCGTCACCGAGACACCGCCGAGTGTGCAGACCGTGCTCGGGGTGAAGGGAGTCACCCTGACCGCCAATGGATTTCTCACCGGCCCCACCGCGCCGGTGTCCGTCACCGGATCCGGAACGCGCACCATCGAGGCGTGGGTGATGAACCCGGCCGGATCCGACTTTGAAACGATCATCGCCTGGGGCCGCCGCGGCTCCGCCAACAGCAACTGCTCGTTCAGCCATGGTGTCCACGGGACCTGGGGTGCCTTCGGCGGCTGGGCCGACGGGGATCTCGACTGGGCCGGCCGCCTCACCTTCGGCGCCTGGAACTATGTGGTGTTCACCTACGACGGCACCCGGTCGTCGGTGTATTCCAACGGCGAACTCGCCAACTCCGAGGAGATCGGACTGACCACGTGGGACGTGGACGACACCGTCGACGCGAAGCCGCTGCCCTTCCGGGTGGGCGCCGCCAACAATTCCGATGGCACCCCGTTCCGAGGGGAACCGGCCACCCTGACCGTCGCCCGCATCCGCGTTCAGGATGCCGCGCTGTCGGCGGACGAAGTCCGGGCCAAGTTCCAATCCGAAGTCTCCGATTTCATCCCCAACAGTGCCAACGACACCGACGGCGACGGGCTGACCAACGCCGAGGAGGTCGCCGCACGGACCAATCCGGAAAATCCCGACACCGATGGGGACGGCGTGAATGACGGCGCGGAAGTCCACCGCAAGGTCGGGGGCGTCGCCGCGCCGACGGATCCGCTTCGTGCGGACACCGACAGTGACGGTCTAAGCGACGGCGCGGAGGCTACACGGGGCACGGACCCCCTGCTTGCGGACTCCGACACCGACGGCTTTTTCGACGGCCAGGAGGCGTTGCACGGTTCCGACCCGCTGGGCACCGGCAGCACCCCCAACATCACCCAACCCCTGGTGAATCTGGATGCAACCCAGCTTCCCGAAGGCACCCTCCGGAACTGGCCCAACAACGGTCTTCTCGGCGGAACCTTCAACACCACACTGCTGATTTCCGTCCGTTCGGTCAGCGGCACCCGTGGCGTTTCCCTGTCGGGTTCGGCGCAGTATGCGGGCCCCGTCGCTCCCGGATGGATCACGGGCAACGGAGCCCACTCGGTCGAGGCGTGGATCTACAATCCCGTCGTGGCCGCCGAGGAAACGGTCTTCGCCTGGGGTCGCCGGGGTGGACCGGATGGTTCCAACGCCTCCTTCAACCATGGCACCAGTCCGGATTTCGGGGCCATTGGAAGGTGGGGATCGCCCGATCTGGGTTGGGACGGAAACACCGTGGCCGCGCAGTGGACCTACCTTGTCTACGTCTGGGATCCGGTGAGCCTGACCTCGACCGTGTACAAGGACGGCGTCCAAGCCGCGACGGAGACCCTCTCGGACCCCCTGAACATCTGGGCCACCGATTCCCTGGGCAAACCCCTGCCCATGCGGGTGGCGAGCCAATCCGAAGCCAATGGCACGCCGACGGGGACCCTCCGGGGATCCATGACCATCGGGCGTATCCGCGTTCATGATCGGGTGCTCGATGCCACGGCGGTGCTGAACCGGTTCAATTCCGAACGCGGAGACTTCGGGGATGCCTCCGCGGACGCGGATGGCGACGGAATCCCCAATGGATTCGAGCGGGATCATCCCGGACTCCTCAATCCGAGCGACCCTTCCGATGCTTCGAAGGACCCGGACCTCGACGGCCTGACCAATCTGCAGGAATACCAAAAGGGAACCCTGCTGGACAACGCGGACTCCGACGGGGACGGCCTCAAGGATGGCGAGGAGGTCAACCGGACCGTCAACGGCACCGCCGCTCCGACCAATCCGCTCAATCCGGACACCGACCAGGACGGCGCTACCGACGGCGCGGAAACGACCTCGGACCCCCTGATTGCCGACACCGATGGTGACGGGTTCTACGACGGTCAGGAGCTCTTCCACGGGACGAATCCAGCCTCCAACGGCAGCATTCCGGATTTGTCGAAGCCTGTGGTCCTGGTGGATCTCAAAGCCTCGGGGCTCCCCGAGGGCGCCCTCGCGGCCTGGAGCAATTCCGGGTTGATGGGAGGCCAGTTCACCGCGGCGGACACCGGTGGTGTTGTGGAAACGGTCGCCGGGGTGCGCGGAGTCACGCTCGATGGGACCGGGTATTTCGACGGTCCGACGACGCCCCTGTTCATCACCGGGGATGCGCCGCGCACCGTGGACGCGTGGATCCTGAATCCAGAGGCGGCCGACGAGGAGACGATCCTCTCCTGGGGCCGTCGCGGAGGACCGGATGCCTCAAACTGCTCCTTCAACCATGGGGCCAACGCCACGTTTGGCGCGGTCGGCCACTGGGGAGCGCCGGACGTGGGTTGGAGCGGAAAAGTGGTTACCGCCCGGTGGACGCATGTCGCCTACACCTACGATCCGGCGACGACGACCGCCATGGTCTATTCCGACGGCCAGGTGGCAACCGAGAAGGTGCTGCCCGGTCCGCTGGACACCCATTCGGTGACCGATGCCCTCATACCCGACGCGCTTCACTTCCGGGTGGGTTCGCAGACCGATTCCGGGGGCGGTCCCACCGGGGGTCTCCGGGGATCGATGACCTATGGACGCGTCCGCATTTATGACGGCGTGCTCGGTGCCGCAGCCATCGCAGGCATCTTCAACAACGAACAGGCCTCGTACCAGCCGGCCGTGGCGCTCGCGCTCGAGGTTCCCGTGTATGAGGCGGCGCCGGATCGGATCACCCTGAAATGGAATGGAGTTCCGGCGACCACCTACACCCTCGACGGCTCCCCGGATCTCAAGGAGTGGGCGCCGGTGAAGACGGGCATCGCCGGAAGCCAGTACTCGATTGATGGCGTGTCCGCGGGGGCGAACCGCTATTTCAGGGTGCGCAGCGAATGAGTTCCGCGCCGTCTGCGGCCATTAAGATCGGGTCGGTCGTCGTCCTCGGCGCGGGCAGCGCCGGGCTCATGGCGGCCCTGACCCTCAAGCGCCGGCTTCCGCACCTGGCTGTCCAGGTGGTGCGAAGTTCCGAGATCGGGGTGATCGGCGTGGGCGAGGGCACGACCGCCGTCTTCCCGCGCCATTTCTTCGAGTACCTCAAGCTCAAGCCGCAGTCGTTCTATGCGGAGGCGGATCCCACATGGAAGCTGGGCATCCGGTTCCTGTGGGGTCCGCGTCCGCATTTCTTCTACACCTTCGCCTTCGAATTTGAGAAGCGGCAGCCCGAGCTGACCCGGAACAACGGGTTCTACTACACGGACGAATTCCCATGGCTCGGCCCCGCCTCGGCCCACATGGCCCAGGCCCGGGCCTTCCCGCGACGTCCGGGTGGCCTGCCGCAGTTTCACAACAATCACGCCTTCCATATCGAGAACCGGAAACTCGTTGCGTGGCTGGAACGGCAGTGCACCGAAGCCGGGGTCAGGATCACGGAGGCCACCGTGCGACCGGAGCGGGGTCCGGACGGCATCGCGGCCCTCATCGCCGAATCCGGGGAACGCTTCACCGCCGATCTCTACGTGGATGCCTCGGGATTCCGATCGGAACTCCTGGGACGGGCGTTGGAGGTGCCGTTCCTCAGCTATCAGGACACCCTGTTCTGCGACCGGGCGGTGATCGGCGGATGGGACCGCACCACGGAACCCATCCTGCCCTACACCATCGCCGAGACGATGGACGCCGGCTGGGCCTGGCAGATCGAACACGAGCACTTCATCAACCGCGGCTACGTGTACTCGTCGGCGTTCCTCTCCGATGACGACGCCCGCGCCGAACTGCTGCGGAAAAATCCGTGCATCCCGGCGGACCGGACCCGCGTGGTGGGCTTCCGTGCGGGCCGCTACCAGAAGCTCTGGTCCGGAAATGTCGTCGCCATCGGCAACGCCGCCGGCTTCGTCGAACCGCTCGAAGCCACCGCCCTCCAGGTGATCTGCGTGGAGACCAGCTCGCTGGCCGACTCGCTCGCCGACAGCCTCTGCGAGCCCACGCCCACGCTCATCGAGCTCTACAACCGCTACAACACCGCGGCCTGGGATGACATCCGGGACTTCCTGGCCGTGCACTACCGGTTCAACACCCGGCTCGACACCCCGTTCTGGCGGGCGGCGCGGAATGACGTGGCGATGCACGCCGCCGCGGAGGTCGTGGAATTCTACCGGCAGAACGGCCCCAGCGTGGTGGCGGGACCCGCCCTGATCCATCCGTCCAATTCCTTCGGCATGGACGGCTATCTGGCGATGCTCATCGGGCAGAACGTTCCGCACGCCAAGCCGTGGAACGCGCCGGAGTCGGAACGGAACTTCTGGAACCAGCGGTGCCGCAAGCTGGCTGCGGACGCGCAACAGGGCATGACGGTCTCGGAGGCTCTCAAAGCCCTTCGCTCCCCAAATCTCAAGTGGGCCTGACCGCCCACCGGCCTCGCTTCCGTTACGGGTCCTTGCGGAGATTCACGGCACGCCCTTCCACCGCCGCCTCCATTTCGCGCAGCCGCTCCGTCCAGTTCCGGGGCTCCCAGCCATGGCGTTTTCCGGAGGCAAATTCGATGCGGGCTTCGGCCGGCGGTTGTGCCGATTTCAGGAAGTCCTCCAGCATCCGGGTGGCGCCATCCAGGAAGTAGGTGTCGGCGTCGCCCATCCAGATCCGGATCTTCCCGCGCAGGTCGGGTCCGACGCGCGCCCAATTCGCCTCCAGATGCCGGCGCAGATCGAAGGGTTCCCAGGCCTTCGCCACCGCCGGGTCGATTCGGCCGCTCCGCGCATCCCAGATGGCCGCCGGGGCGCCGCCGGGCAGACGCGGACTGTACGTCGCATTCCAGGATCCCCACTGGCCGCCGGAGAAGACAAACGAGTTGCCCGCCCCCAGCACATTCTCCAACTGCGTCTCGTGGCGCATGGTGAATTCCGTGTCCCCGTTCGCCTGGCGGGCACACGGACGCTCGACTCCCCAGGCATTCACGAAGGCGTTGGTGTCCGAATAAATATTCACCAACTGCAGCGCGCGGAAGTCCGGCGGATCCGGATACCCGCTCCAGCAGCCCCCAAAGAAATCCGGGTACAACACCTGCAGCGCCAGCGACACCCATCCGCCCGTCGACCCGCCCGTCAGAACCCGGCGGTTCGCGGCCCCGCCACAGCGGAAGGCGGATTCCACCAGCGGGATCAGTTCCCGGATGAGGGCCTGTCCGTAGGGACCGTGGTTGGCGGAATCCACCTGGTACGGGTCCCCCAAGGGTCCCGCCCCGTCGAGCTGCAGGCGGACGAAACGGGGGGCGTCCGAATCCAGCCAGGCGCTGCGAAACGCATGCCCCTCCTCCATGGAGTGATCTGCCGCGGTATACCGGGTGCCGAAGCCGCCGATCGTCACCAGGAGCGGATACTTCCGGGCCGGTTCCGCGTCCCAGCCCTTCGGAAGCACCACCGCGGCCCGGAGAAACATGGGGCGCCCCCAAAACGCGGACAGGACCTCCGACCGGAGCTTCAGATGGCGGACCCACTCGGTGTCCGCGGGAAGCGATTCGGCCGGAAGCCGTCGGTCCAGGGTCAACCGGACAGTCCCGCCGCGGGCCGGATTCAGGTGCACGCGGATCGGTTCGCCGGTGAGGTTCCCCGGGGCGTCCGTCAGCAACAGGTCGCGGTTGGTCCGCAGGACGGCCTGGACCCAGTAGTCGCCTGCCGGCAGATCCGAGAGCGAGGCCAGGGGAAACAGTGCAGAGTCCCGATCCAGGACGGCGCGACTCCGGGGTCCAAAATTCCGGACATCCCGTCCGAGCACCGGCGCGGCATCGCGTCCGGTGTTCCCCAGCGATTGGCGTGGTTCCGGCGAGTTCGTTCTCCCCAGGGCCACCAGGAGCCGCCCCTCGACCGGGCCGTCCAACAACCCGGGCGCTGCGCCGACCTCAATCCGCAGCCGCGTGGGAGGCCGGGGGGACTCCGGGGACTCCAGCGCGGGATTCTCCGCAAAGACAGACGAGGCCAACCCCACCAGGAGCGCCGCCAGCCGGAACCGTTGGTTCATGCAAACCACCCTGCCGGGCCCGGGCGGCAATTCAAAGGTTACAGCTTTGTGACGAAATTGCCTTTGTCTTGGGAGCGGACGTTCCTAGGTTTGGCGCGCAATGAAGCGCACCTTCGCGGAGCAGGGCTTCCCGGGCCGGCTGATCGCCGTCGAGGGCCTCGACGGCTCCGGGAAATCCACCCAGGTCCACCTGCTGCAGAAATGGCTCGAGCAGCAGGGCTGCAAGGTCTTCTTTTCCGAATGGAACTCCTCCGCCCTCGTGAAGAGCGCGACGAGTCGCGGCAAGAAGGAGAACCTGCTCACGGCGACCACGTTCAGCCTCATCCACGCCACGGACTTCGCCGACCGCTACGAGCGCCAGCTCCTGCCGCTGCTGCGCGCGGGCTACATCGTCCTGTGCGACCGGTACGCCTTTACGGCCTTCGCGCGTGATGTTGTCCGGGGCGTCCCGCCCGACTGGGTCCGGGGGGTCTATTCCTTTGCCGCCCTCCCCGACATCACCTTCTTCTTCAAGGCACACCTGGAGGTTTCGCTCACCCGCATCCTCGACAACCGTCCGGTGCTGAAGTTCCACGAGGCGGGCATGGACCTGAAGCTGTCCTCCGATCCCTACGAGAGTTTCCGGCTCTTCCAGGGGCGGATCTTCGAGCAGTACCTGGCCATGAGCACCGAGTTCAACTTCACCATGATCGACGCCAACCAGCGCAT
>JAEUHD010000012.1 GCA_016793645.1 Verrucomicrobiales bacterium | reverse complement strand
CGGTCGCGTGTTCGCCTCCAGCCCCTTCGCGCCGGTCCCTCACGGGGCCGACCTGGCCTTCAGCTTCAGTTAGCGTCAACTCTTCTGTATGGGCTCCTTTCATCCCACTGACCTATCCAAGCGCCAAGCGCCCTAGTGCAGGCTTCAGCCTGCCCCTTCGTTCGTAGTGCAGGCTTCAGCCTGTCCCCGCGTTGGTAGTGCAGGCTTCAGCCTGTCCCCACGTTCGCGCACCAAATCCGAATTCCCGCTTGCCGTGGCGGGACGTGACCCACAAATTCCCTCCGCCAGGGCCCATGGAACGCGGACTTACGAACCCCGCCAGGGCCGGAAGGCAGCAACGGTAGTTTGCTCCCGTCTGCCGTGGTCACCCTGGTATTTCCCCCCTCCCTTCCATTCTCCCCGAATCACGGCAGGAGAATCTGGAAGAGCCGGGACTCGGCCGTGGGAACGACGCTGAATACCACACTGCCATCTCCGGAAGCCGCCTGGGTGTCGATCGTCTGCCAGGACCCCACTCGAAGCGTCTCCCGGCCCTGCAGTGTGTAGGAACGTCCGGCCTGACCGGTGAGGCGGATCCTCAGGATGCCCTCCTCCAGGGCCGCGCGCACAACGACCGGCGGCGGGTCGGCCACCGCCGGGGAACCGCCGGAGCGACTGCTGGCCCGCCAGCTCGCGGCGTCTCCCGGAGGCAGGGGACCGGACGACTCCTCCCGCAACACGAGGGAGTCCCCCGCCCCATCGGCCGAAGGCTGCCAGTCCTCGAAGTAGTGGAAATCAAACACGGGTTCACGCAGCCGGCCAAACAGGGCGAGCCGACCGGAATCGTTGTTCATCCTGCCCTCCAGAACCCCGGCGATGGGTCCCGCCAGCGGATACCGCTGGGTAAAGGCGTCGCGATTGCCCACGAGAAGGATTCTGCCCTTCGCCGGAATGGACCGAACGTCATTCGTCTCGGCGAAGTTGAAGTCAACAGTGCCCTCCAGCGCAAACCCGGTCAGATCCACGGGTTGATCGCCGGTGTTCTGGAGTTCCAGGAATTCAAAGTCTTCGTCGTTGAAGCCGGTGCCGGCACCATCGCCCTCCGGATGGAACATGACCTCGGTCACCCGGACCGGGATCGGATCCACGACGTAGGTTTCCGCCACCGGACCCGACCAGATGCTGAGCAGCGGCGGATTGTTCGGACCCGTCCGCGCCGTATGCTGCGGGTTTCGTGCGCGGGCCACGATGCGGACATTGGCGTTGACCGTGATGGGACCGGTGTACTGGAGGGCGCCCGGAGCGATGTCATTGCCCGTGGCCGTCCCCTGCGCCCTCGGGTCCGTCCCGTCGAGGGTGTAATACACGGTGTTGGTTTCGGCGAACTCGATCGTCACCTGGGTCCCGCGGGAAATCGTGGCCCCGGGGACTGGAAACGACGGCGGGGAAACGAACTGGCTGTCCATGAACTTGGTCCGGATTCCCAACCACGACTTCAACAGCCGGATCTCGCCATCATACCCGCCACCGCGCGGTTCGGCATGCCACTTGTTGTACTCCCGGGGCTGGGCCTTTCGGACCTGGGACGTCAGATCGTCCACCAACCGGTTCAGGTTGGTGGTGCTGAACTGATCCCGCCTCAGCTCCTGGTAGCGGTCGATGTAGGCCTGGAAAAAGTCCGGATCCGTAAACAGGCGGTCCCACCAGGGGTAATTGAAAAAGTCGGTACCCAGGTCGCCCTGGGTCGAACGCCAGGTGGCGGCCTGCGAGTCGCGGCCGTCGGTGGAGTAGAGCGCCCGATCAAAATCCCAGAGCGGACCGAAATGCAGCTTTCCATCCCGCTGCTTGTAGAAATAGGCGCTCAACCGGAGGGCATCCACGTTGAACGTCAGGACATTCAGGAGGTGGTGATCGATCCAGGACCCCACGTGGATGAAGGCCCGGTACCCGGTCAGCGGATTCCGGTATTGCTCCCCGTAAAGGGCATTGCCAAAGCCGTCCATGTAGTCCTGGAGGTAAGTTCGCTGGCTGGAACGGTCCGGCTGGAGAATCTCCTCCTCCTTGGGACTGACGTACAGGACGCCCTGGTTTGCGGCAAAAAAGCCGAAATCCCCCGGATCCGGTCGGTCGATTTTCATCAGATACCCCCCGGTCACCTCCGGCGGGACGTCCTGTCCGGGGAACAGCTTCGGGGCATCCACGCGGTCCTTGCCCAGCTTGATCTTCTCCTCGAGCACGTAGATGCCGAAGTAGTTCGCCTGGGCGACGGGACCGAATCCCTTCTGGACCAGATACACCTCCACGAACCGGGTCCGGGGAGAGTACCGGCCGACGTCGCGGCTGAGCTGATGGGCAAAGGGATTGTGGATGAGAATGGGCTCGAAATTGTTCGGTGCATACAGGACCCAGTCCGGATCCGCCGGCATGCCCAGGAGATCCACGTCGCGGCCGAACCCGAGTTCATCCTGGAACTCCACCTTCATGCTCACCTTCGTCAATCCCTCGGTGCTGGAGCCCCGTGCCGAGATTACGGCCCGCGAGGCGAGCGTCGGGGCATTGGTGAGCGAGGTGACCCCGTTCGTGTCAGGCTCGTAAAGCTGGATGCTGGCGTAGCTGTCCACATTGGCAGGCGGACGCCCCTTGTCGAAGTGGTGAATCAACAGGACGGGCAGGTCCGAAGTGAACGCCGCCACGGGATCCGCCAGGGGCACGAAGGTCTCGCTGTGGATGGGACCCGGAAGGAGTGGGTCGAGAAACGAACAGGCCCGGACCTGGACCGCCGTGGCCAGGACCAATGGGCCGTCGTACTTCAGGGAGGTGGCCGACGGTGGGGTCCCGTTGGTGGTGTAGCGAATGACGGCCGCGGCATTGGTGGTGGACAGGGTGAGGGTCAATTCCCCCCGGTAGCTCCTGCTGGTTTCGCTGAACTCCACGGGAGGTGCGAATCCCGGACCCTGCTCGAGGTTGGGCTTCCCCGGAGTCGGCGTGGGAAAGTATCCGACCAGGTTCAGCGCGCCCGGCGCCCGCCCGTAGGAAACATCCTCCAACTGGGCCGGGTAGTTGGTGATGGAGGAGACCGTCGCGCCGGAGGGATCCGAAAGCACCACGCTCGCGCCCGCCTCCTTCTTGAGCTTGAAGTTGGTGTGGAGTCGCGCCGGATTGCTCGTCCGGTCCTTGCCGGAGGCGAAGACCACCAGGAAGCCCTTGGACGGAATGCTGGTCGCGGGAAACGCCCACTTCCTGGGGGTTCGGGGATCATCGCTGAGCCACCAACCCTGCAGGCTGATGCTTCGGTCGTCGGAGTTGAAGAGCTCGATCCAGTCCGACTTGTCCCCGTTTTCGTCCCGGAGCGTGTGGTCGTTGTCCGCCATGAATTCGTTCAGGTGGACACCAGGACCCGGGGCGGAGGGATCCACGGTGAAGGTCCAGGAACCGCCCGCGAAGGGATGGGGACGGGACGCGAGGTCCTGGATGCCATGGTCCGGTTTAAATGCCACGGTCACCGGACCGGCCGGCGCCGGGGGAAACGAAAAGAGAAACTGTCCGGGCGAAACCTCCGTGCGGGACGTGGCGGGTGTGCCATTGACCACCAGGTCCGAGGCATCCACGCCCTGCACCGGACGGCTGAACTGGATCTCGACGGAACTGAAGTCCCGCACCACGGCGCCAGGGGTCGGCAAAACCCGCTCGACGACCGGAATCGAGGTGTCCACGAACGCCTCCAGCGAGGGATTCAGGACGAAGTCGCTGCTGCCGCCGAGCGACACATTGAAGCCGTGGATGGCGAGGACATTGTCGCCCGCCCGAAGGACCGAGGCCGGACTGTTGATGGGATACTCCTCGACACTCAACGGCTCGGAGAAGGTGCTCAGCGCGGTGGCCTCGGGGCCGAGGTCCCCCTCGGGTACATTGAACCGGGCCACCTCCTGCCCATTGATCCAGGCGACAAACCCGTCGTCGGCGAGAACCTTGAGCAGAACCGAATCGTAATCCGCGGGATTCTCCACCTGGAAATGGCGGCGGACGTAGACGCTCGAGTAGACACCCCGCATCTCGGGCAATTCGGTTCCGGTCAACGGCTCCCCATAAAAGAATGGCTCCGGACCGACCTCCCAGGAGGCATCGTCAAAGTCGGGCAGCCGCCAGGCGGCCGGATCGGCCGGACTGGGGCTCGCATTTCCCCTGAAAAAGCTCCAGGTGGCCCCACCGGGAACCAGGCTCTGGGCGCGGGCAAATCCCGCAGGGATCCCCACAAGCACGGCCAAAAGGACGGGACGGAACAGGCGACACATCATGAGTGAGAGGCAGACTCTCGCGATCCCGCCGTTGCGGGGCAATTGCGAGTTGTCCTGAATTGAGTTCAACGGGAAAAGAAGCAGTTGATGTGCCGGGAGGATCGTCTCGAAAATCAGAATCGGGTCGCGGAGTTGCCCCCCCGGGCTTCCCGGGTACTGTCCCCGCGCCGGGGAGCACCCGGCCCATTTCATGACGCCCCTTCCCCCGGATGCCCTCCTGCATGCCCTCCAATGGAGGTATGCGACCAAGAAGTTTGACCCAAGCCGGACCATTGCCCCGGAAACCTGGGCGGCCCTGGAGCAATCGCTGGTCCTGAGTCCAAGCTCCTTTGGTCTCCAGCCCTGGAAATTCCTGGTGATCACGGACCCCGCGGTCCGGAAGTCCCTCGTCCCCCTCAGTTGGGGGCAGACCCAGCCGGTCGACTGCTCCCATTTTGTCGTGCTCACCGTCCGCCGGGGACTCGACGCCGCGGATGTGGACCGATTCGTGAAGCGGATCGCCGAGGTTCGCGGCGGAGCGGTGGAGGCACTGGCGGGCTATCGGAACGTCATGGTGGGAAGCCTGGAGCGGGCCCGGGCCGCAGGCACGCTCGACCAGTGGCAGACCCATCAGGTGTACATCGCGCTCGGACAGTTCATGGCCAGTGCGGCGCTGCTCGGGGTCGATACCTGTCCCATGGAGGGACTGGAGCCCGCCCGATATGACGAAGTCCTCGGCCTCCCGGGCACGGGCTACGCCACCGTGGTGGCGTGCGCGGCGGGATATCGGGCGGCGGACGACAAATACATCCACCTGAAAAAGGTGCGGTTCGAGACCGACCAGGTCATCCAGCGAATCTGAGTCCGGGTCTCCCACGAATTTTGGGTGCCCGACAACGCCGCGCTTGCGCTGGGATCCGGCGGCCCGTCTCATCGGGCTGACACGAATGAAAGCCGTCCGCCTTACCGGAACCAACACGCTGACCCTGGACGATGCCCCCAAGCCCGCGCCACGGGCGGGGGAGGCCCTGGTTCAGATCCGGGCCGCGGCCCTGAACCACCGGGACGTCTGGATCAAGCGGGGGGAATACGCCGGGGTGAGATATCCGCTCATTCCCGGATCCGACGGCGCGGGCGTGGTCAATGACGTGGGTGAAGGCGTCGATCCCTCCTGGGTGGAGCGCGAGGTCATCATCAATCCTGCGTTCGATTGGGGACATCGCGAGCGGGCTCAGGAGCCCCGGTTCACCATCCTCGGACTGCCCCACGAAGGCACCTTCGCGGAGTATGTCACGGTTCCCGTGGCCCAACTCGCGCCGAAGCCGGCCCACTTGAGCTGGGAGGAGTCCGCGGCGCTTCCGCTGGCGGGACTCACCGCCTTCCGCGCCCTGTTCCGGCGGGCGCACCTCGAAGCCCACGAAAAAATCCTGATCACCGGCATTGGAGCCGGCACCGCCCTCTTCGCCCTCCAATTCTCCAAGGCCGTCGGGGCGATCCCGTTCGTAACGTCCAGTTCCCCCGAAAAACTGCAACGGGCCCAGGTGCTGGGGGCCAAGCACGGGACCCTATATTCCATGCCCTCCTGGGCGAAGGAGTTTGGTGAGCAATACGGTCCGTTTGACGTGATCGTGGACAGCGCCGCGGGTCCGGGGTTTGCGGACCTGGTGGATCTGGCCGCACCGGGGGGCCGTATCGTGGTGTTCGGGGCGACGCGGGGAAATCCCCACGAACTGGCGACGCGCAAGATCTTCTGGAAGCAACTGAGCCTGCTCGGAACCACCATGGGCAGCCCCGCGGACTTCGCGGCCATGGTCGAATTCGTCACCCGCCACGCCATTCACCCGGTGGTCAGCGCGACGTTCCCGTTGGCCGAGGCGGGGGCCGCCTTCGAAATGATGGAAAGCGCGGGACAGTTCGGAAAGATCGTCCTTCGGACCTGACCGCCCGTCTCGGCGATGCCGGGGTAGCCGCGGAGGGAACGACGCGCTGACTTCTCCCGCGGGTGGAATCAATCCCAGGCCCCGGACCGCACCGACGACACAGGACTCGTCCCGTCACCCCGACCGCCACGCCAGGGCACCTCAGGGCTTCACGCCCCGCAGATGCTCGTCAAACCAGTCCGCCGTCACGGCGATGTCAGGCCCCATATTGGGCCACCCGTGATCATTGCCCTCCTTGCGCAGGATCTTCACCGGCGCCTTGACTCCGACATCCTGGGTCTTTTTCAGGAACTTTTCCGCCTGATAAATCGGCACCAACTTGTCGGCATCCCCGTGAATGATGAGGGTGGGCGGCATCTCCGGCTTGATGAACTGGATCGGTGAAATCTCCTTTCCATAGACCGACCGGCTCTCCGCGGTATCGCTCCTCGGCCCGAAGGCGGGTTTGAAGTCCTTGAGCACGCCGACCCCGACGGCATCGTCCCCCTCTTCGCGCCAGTTCAGGAAATCGGTGGGGGGAAAGAAACAGGCAACCGCCTGCACGGCGCTGGACTCCCGATCCACCGGATCCTTGGCGTCGGCCGGACCGGGACCGCCCTGGGTTCCCAGGGTCAGCGAAAGATGCCCGCCCGCGCTGGCCCCGGTGACTCCAAAGCGGTCGGGGCGGACGCCATACTCCGCGGCATGGGCGCGGATGAAGCGCACCGCCCGGTGCACATCGACCTCGATCTCCGGAATGATGAACCGGGGCTGGGAGCCGTGGACGATGGCGAAGACCGTGTACCCCCGCTCCAGAAACGGCGTGAGCAATCCCCCGCGAAGCGCCCCGTCAATCGACTCGTGGCTGGAGAAGAATCCCCCGGAAACCATGAACAGAATCCCGTACCCATTGGGCTTTTCGGGGCGCACGATGTCAAAGGTCAGCGCCGTTCCGAACTTTCGTCCGTAGATCACCTCGGTCCGCGTGACCGGGGGCGGCTCCGCAGCGCGAAGCGCGGAGCACAATGCCAGGAGTGGAACGAGGAATCGGAGGAAACGCCTCATGTCGGGAAGGGGTCGATTCTGGGGGTGCCTGTGCCTACTGGATGAAATCCGTGTCGGCGGCCTTCAGGTCGAGCGGCTGAATCCAGATGTTGCGGTACCGGACGTCATGTCCCTCGCATTGCAGCTTGAGCCCTCCCGGCACATCGGTGATTCCCTTGCCACCGTCGTTCCCGCCGTCGATGCCCGAGTTCGGACCGCCCCAGACCTGGCTGATCTTCTGGTTCACGTGCACCTTCTTGCCGTTGAAATACATCGTCACCATCGGCTTCTCGACCAGCTTCCCATCCTGAAAACGGGCCGCCCGGAACGTGATGTCGTAGGCGTTCCACTTCCCGACGCCGTTGTACGCATCATACGGGCTGTCGGATTCATTGATGACGGCGCCCATGCCGTGCTTGGTCCGGTCCCCGTCGAGCACCTGGATCTCATAGCGATTCTGGAGATACACCCCGCTGTTGCCCCCCGGCTTCATGATCAGGAACTCAATGTGGAGCCGGAAGTCCCGAAACAGCTTCTTGGTGACGACATCGGCGGCTCCGTACTTGCCCCCGGCCGCGGCAGGATCGTCCGTCATCAACACCGTGCCGCCGTCCACGGGGTCCTCCACGATCTTCCACCGAATGGGGAGGGCGGACTTGAACCCCGGCCCCTCCCAATAGGTCCACTTTTCGTCGAGCATCTTCCGGGTTCCATCGAAAAACACCTCGGCACCCGCCGGCGGCTTGGCACCCACGCCGACGCCCGCGGTGGCGGGAAGGACGGTGGCCAGGGTCAGCAGCAGGGCCCTCAGGCCATGGCGAAGGAGAAGTCGCGGAGTCATAGGCGGTGGAAGAACCCCGCGACCCTGAACGGTGGGGCCCATTCCGACAAGGCCCGCGTTCCCATCCGGAGGTGTTCAGTCCCGGATCACCGTATTGGGAAGGTCATTCCGGTCAATGGAGTGCCTCGGGAACTGACGAGCCAGGAGGTCCCCGGCGGTCCGGATGGCTCCCAACAGGGCGTCCGAAAGACTCCCCTGTTGAAATCCGGCGTGCGCGGCAGCCGTCACCGCCGACTCAAAATCCGGACCGCACCGGAACTGAATCCCCTCGTCGCTGGCCAGCGCGAAGGCGCCGGACTCCGGCGCGAAGTAGAGCAACACCCCGTTGCGAAGCGGCGTGCGGGACATGTCGAAACGGACAAACTCCTGGCGGGCCGCCCGGCCGGGATCCAAACACGGGTGCCGGGAAAGAAAGACCCGAATCTCTCCGGACGTCCTGGACTCGGCCTGCCGGATGGCCTCCTCGATGGCCGCATCTCCAGGATCACCGGCGGGGATCGGGGAACGGGTGCTCATGATTCCCAACCATGCGGGGCGAACCCCGGGGCGCAAGTCGGTGGAAAATGGGGAGGCGGATTACCCGGGACACAGGGCCAGTACGCCGTCCAACCCGGAGAAATTCAGTGCGGCACCCGCCTGCTGCTGCACCACGGGCTTCGCCCGGTACGCCACGCTGAGTCCGGCGCCCCGCATCATCTTCAGGTCGTTGGCACCATCCCCGATCACGATGGCACGGTCCACGCCGCAACCCAGCTCCGCGCAGGCGGACGCCACCCGGGCCGCCTTGGCGTCGGCATCCACAATCGCCCCGTTCACACGGCCGGTCAGACGACCGCCGACAATCTCCAGCTCGTTGGCGAGCGTGAAATCCAGGCCGAGTCGCGTTTGCAGCCGCCCTGTGAAATAGGTAAAGCCTCCGGACACCAGCAGCGTCCGGAGCCCCGCAGCCCGCGCCGCCGCCAGAAGCGTCTCGGCCCCCGGGGACAGCCGCAGGCGCTCGTCATACACCCGTTGCAGCACCGAGGCCTCAAGATCCTTCAGCAACCCGACGCGGGCGCGAAGCGCCCCGGGAAAGTCCAGCTCCCCGCGCATGGCGGCGGCGGTGATGGCCGCGACCTGGGGTTTCACCCCGGCGAAGTCGGCGATCTCGTCAATGCACTCGATCGTGATCAGCGTCGAGTCCATGTCCATGGCCAGGAGCCGGAAGTCCCGGAGTGGACGCACCGCCGCCAGGCGCGTGACATCCAGGCGATGGGCGCGGGCGCCGCGTTCCAGAGCCCCGGCATCCGTCACTCCGACCAGATGCAGGATCCCCGGCCCGGCGGGGGTGGTCTGTCGGGCCCCGGCGGCAGCGGACAATTCCGCAGCCACGCCGGGCGGGAGTTCGGGACCTTGGACAATGAAGACGCTCATCGTTTCGGCGGCGGAGAGTGGGGTGGTCCCGACGGATGGCAAGCATGCGGGGATCTCCTTCCGGGTCTTTTGGCTTCAGGTCGGCCTTGTTCCGGCTCTAGCGTCCGGGAATGTCCTCGTTGATCCGGGTCGCCGTGCTGGGAGTGGGTTCCTTGGGAAAGGAGCACGCCCGGATCTTCGCCGAGCTGGCCCGCCTGGGGACCTGCGAGTTTGTCGGCGTCTACGACGTCAACACCGAGGCCGCCCGGACGCACGCGCTCCGCCATGGGGTTCGCGCCTTTGGGAGCGTGGCGGAAGCTGCGGAGGCCGCGGACGCCCTGACCATCGTCACTCCGACCGTCACGCATGTCGAATTGGCCCGGGAGCTCCTCGCCAAGGGCCGGCACCTGCTGATCGAAAAGCCGATGGCGGACAACGCGGCCGAGGCCTCGGAACTGGTGGAACTGGCGGCCCGGCACCAGCTCATCCTCCAGGTCGGCCACGTCGAGCGGTTCAATCCGGTCTTCGCCTACCTCGAAAAGGTCGCCCGACACCCGCGGTTCATCGAATGCCACCGCCTCTCACCGTACCCGAAGCGCAGCACGGACATCGGCGTGGTGCTCGACCTGATGATCCATGACCTGGATGTCATCCTCGCCTTTGTGAAGTCGCCGGTGGTGGGCGTGGAGGGCGTCGGCATTCCCGTCCTGAGTCCGAGTGAGGACATTGCCAATGCGCGCCTGCGATTCGCCAACGGCTGCGTCGCCAACATCACGGCGAGCCGGATCAGCCCGGAGCGCATGCGCAAGATCCGGGTGTTCAGCGCCGGTCCGGAACCGGTGTACATCTCCCTCGATTACCGCGCCCAGGAGGGCTACGTGTACCGGCTGGCGCACTCCGACGAGCCGGAAAGCTCCCTGTTCAAGAAACTCCTGTCGGCCAAGGATTCGGCCATCGTGAGCGAGTTTGCCGGACGAAAAATCGTCCGCGAGCCGGTGCCCATCGCCAAGGAGGAGCCGCTGCGGCTGGAGCTCGCCCATTTCGTCGCCTGCGTGCAGGAGCGTCGGACGCCCAAGGTGACGGGCGAACAGGCGCGGGCGGCCCTGGAAGTGGCATTCGAAGTCACCCGGCAGATCCGGGAATCACTCAATTCCATCCCCCGCGGAGAACCATGAACTCCTCCCCTCCCACCCGGCGGCCCATCGCCGCCCGCAATTCGAAATGGGCCGCGGCCACCGCACGCTGGCTCGCCGGCACCGGCATCCGGCCCAATCACATTTCCCTCCTGAGCGTCGCCTTCGGCGCCGTTTCCGGTGCGGCACTCGCCCTGACGCCGTGGTTTCCAGGGACTCCCCGCGCCCTGCTCCTGGTCGCCGCGGCCGCGGGAATCCAGCTGCGCCTGTTGTGCAACCTGTTCGACGGAATGGTGGCGGTCGAAGGCGGGTTCCGGACCCCCGCGGGCGAGATCTACAACGAGCTGCCGGACCGGTTTGCCGATCTGGCCATCTTCGTGGGCGCCGGATACGCCGCCGGATCGATGGTCGTCCTTGGATGGGGCGCGGCCGTGGCCGCGATCACCACCGCCTACGTGAGGGCGCTGGGGGCATCCGCCGGCGCAGGCCAGCAATTCGTCGGACCCATGGCAAAGCAACATCGGATGGCCCTCATGACGGGCGTCTGCCTGGCGCAGGCGGCCCTCGTCTTCCTGCCGGGGTCACCGGACCTGTTCCGCCCGGCCCTGTCCATCGTCGTGATCGGATGCGTCATCACCATGATCCGACGGTGTTCGCGGATCGCCCGTGCGCTGGAGGCCAAATGATCCCGGGATTATTGGCATTCTCCATGAGGCTCCTGACCGGGGCCACTGCGGTGTGGTCCGGATGCGAACCGTCCGTTCGCCCGAGGATCTATTTCGCCAACCACACGAGCAACCTCGACGCCGTGGTCATCTGGGCCTCGCTCCCCGTCGACGTTCGGATCCTGACCCGGCCCGTCGCCGCCCGGGACTATTGGACCGTCGGACCGGTGCGCCGCTACCTCGCGAACCGCGTCTTCCACGCCGTCCTGATCGAACGCAAGAAACCCACCGCCCATGACAATCCGCTGGAGCAGATGGTGGACGCCCTCGGGACGGTGCACTCCCTGATCCTCTTCCCCGAGGGCACGCGAAATCCGGGTCCGGAACCCGGTCCATTCAAGGGAGGCCTGTTCCATCTCGCGCGACGGCGTCCGGACGTCGAATTGATCCCGGTGTATCTCGAAAACATGAACCGCATCCTGCCCAAGGGGGAGCTGCTCGCCGTCCCCCTCCTGGGGAGGGTTCGGTTTGGCGCCCCGATGGCCCTCGCGGAGGGCGAGACCAAGGACGACTTCCTCGGACGCTGCCGCGGGGCGGTGATGGCCCTGCAGGAGGGAGCGAAGGCATGAACCCCGATCTCCAATTGCGGTGGATGGCCACCGGCGTCCTGGCGTTGCTTGCGGTGTCCTCCGTGACCGGACGCCTGCTCGTCCGCCTGCGCGGTAACAATCCGACGCTGCGCAACCTCAACGCCCGCGTGCGCGCGTGGTGGGTGATGGTCGCGGTGTTTGGCGGCGCGGTCTGGATGGGGCCGGTCGCGACCAACGTCCTGTTCACCCTCATCTCCTTTCTCGCCCTGCGCGAGTTCATCACGCTGACCCCCACCCGGCGCGGGGATCACCGCGCCCTGTTCTGGGTGTTCTTCGTGATCACGCCGCTGAACTACTGGGTCCTCGGCACCGGCTGGTACGCCTTCTGGATCATTTTCATCCCGGTGTACGCCTTCCTCTTCCTGGCGATGCGCGCGGCTCTGGCCGGGGACTGCGAGCGTTTCCTGGAGCGGACAGCCAAGGTCCAGTGGGGCCTCATGATCTGCGTGTACTGCGTCAGTCATGCGCCGGCACTGCTGCAACTCGACATCCGCGGGTACGCCGGGCAGAACGCCAAGCTGCTGTTCTGGTTCGTGCTCGTGGTGCAGTTGAGCGACGTGCTCCAGTACGTCTGGGGCAAGACCCTGGGCCGGCATCCGGTGGCCCCCACCGTCAGTCCCAACAAGACGGCGGAGGGACTCGTCGGGGGCATGCTCAGCGCCTCGGCGATCGGGGCGCTGCTGTGGCGGGTGACACCGTTTCGTCCGATGGAGGCCGCCGCCATGGCGTTCACGATCACCGCGATGGGATTTGCCGGAGGCCTCGTGGCCTCGGCCATCAAACGGGATCGCGGCGTCAAGGACTACGGGTCCCTGATCGAGGGTCACGGCGGCGTGATGGACCGGATCGACTCGCTGTGCTTCTCCGCCCCGATCTTCTTCCACCTGGTGCGGTACTACCACACCGATTGACGCGTCGGGAAGGGTGGAATCATCGTAGGACGCTGGTGTGTTCCGACAGCCAGATCATGTCCTTGTTATTCGGGGAACTGACGTTGAGCGACATGTCGTAGAACTTCACCGGCTGCACCGTGCGCGGGTCGATCCACTTGTGGATCTCGGCATGCCCGTCCGCGAACGCCACGCCGCAGGCCCGGTTGTGGTAGCTGGCGGGGTAATCGATGATCCGGGCGGCACCCGGGTTCTCCACCATCATGTTGGCAAAACCGCCAGCGTTGATGCTGTCAGGATGCTCGTCAATCAGCACCCAGAGCTGGGACGGGCCGGGCGGCAGAAAGTCGGAGGTTTTGTAGAACGTTTTGTACCGCTTCTGCGCGGGCGTCATGGAAGCATTCGGGGGAAGCCATTCGCCCGGTCCTCCCATCGCCTGGCTCATGCTCATGCTGCGGACCCGAGTGTGCTTTTTTCCACTCAGGGTCACTTGGCTCCGGTCCGCGGGACACTTGTAGACGGCGGCACTTCCCAAATACGGGGCGAACTTGGAATTCGTGGGATCCATGATCATCAGCGTGTTGGTGTTGTCGCTGGGGAAGGGCCCCGGCCAACCCAGCCAGCCGCCCACCCACTGGTAGGGCTCATTTCGGGAGTTTCCGGGCGCGGTCAGCCGGTCGAGATTGTCGTTGGGATACATCAGGTGGGCGATCTCGAGCTGCTTGAGGTTGCTCATGCAGGCGATGCCCTGGGCCTTCGCCTTCGCCTTGCCGAGGGCCGGCAGGAGCATGCCGGCCAGGATCGCAATGATGGCAATCACCACGAGGAGTTCAATGAGGGTGAAACCGTGGGAGCGGCGCCGCCGGACGTGCATGGGATTACTGTGCGGTGGAACCCGCACAGGGCAAACCTGAAATTGAACCGCTCCCGGGGGCATCCGGGAATCGCGGGAACCCGCCACTCCCCGGACCTTGCAGCCGCAAAGCGCCTCACTACTGTGGACCGCATGAAGCACCGGTTCTCGGTCGCAGCGCACTTCGCGGGAGGATGGGACGAATCCCGGGTCCGCCGATGGGCGGAGGCGACGCGTGCCCGGCTGGAAGCGCCCTCGGTGACGCTGGGACTCGTATTCCTGTCACCGGACTACTTTGACAACGCCGAGGAGGTGCTTGAAGTACTCCGGGTCCATGCGCGGATCCCCCTTCTGGTGGGCTGCTCCAGCCCGGGTCTCATCTGCAATGGGGAGGAACTCGAGGGGCAGTCCGGAATCGTCCTCCAACTGTTTCACCTTCCCCAGGCGATCGTCCGCGCGGTCCGATTCAATCAGGAGGCCCTGGAGAACCTGGACTCCGAGACGGCATGGCCGGCGGTGACCGGAATCGCCCGGCCGGACGTCAAAGGCTGGCTGATCTTCGCGGACCCGTTCCATCTCGACGGTGAATCGTGGCTGCGAACGTGGAACCGTTCCTATCCAGGTGTTCCCGCCGTGGGGGGACTCGCCGGAGGCTCCCTCGATCCGCGGCGGTCCCAGGTGTATCTCGACGGCCAGGTGTTCGAAGAGGGCGGAGTCGCCCTGGCCCTGGGCGGGGGGGTGCGCCTGGAAAGCATGGTCTCCCAGGGATGCACGCCCATCGGCGCCCCCTGGACCATCACCAAGGCCGACCGAAATTTCATCCTCACCATCGCCAATCGGCCCGCATACACCGTCCTTCTGGACACCTTCAACGGATTGCCCCAGTCCGAACAGGCCCGAGCCCAGCACAACCTGTTTGTCGGGTTCGCCAGCAACGAATACCGGGAGGAATTCCGGCACGGAGACTTCCTGGTTCGGAATCTGCTCGGGGCCGACGAGAGCCGGGGAATCCTGGCGGTGGGAGCGCTTCCGCGTGCCGGACAGACCATCCAGTTCCACCGTCGGGATGCCGAATCCGCAACGGCCGACCTTTTGGGATGCCTCACGCGAACGCGCGAGAGGTTGAGGGAGGAAACCGTGTACGGGGGAATCCTGTGCGTGTGTGCCGGACGTGGACGCGGACTCTTCGGCCGCCCCCACCACGATGCGGGACTGATCCAGGAGCAGATGGGTCCGCTGCCCGTGACCGGATTCTTCTGCAATGGGGAGCTGGGTCCGGTGGCCGGACAAAACTTCCTGCACGGATACACCGCCTCGCTGGCAATGCTCGTCAAAGATTAGACCCCGCATGTCCCTCACCCCGCCGGAATCCCCGGCCTCTCCGGTTCCCACCCCCCGCCCTGCCGACCGCATTCTTGCGGCCGACGTGATGCAGCGATTGAATTTCCCCGAAACGTTCGGGAATTCCCGTCCGGTCGAGGTGGAACTCGGGGCCGGCGACGGTTCCTTCCTCGCCGCCCGGGCCGCAGCGGTTCCCGACCGCAATTTTCTCGGCGTGGAGCGACTTCTGGGGCGCCTCCGGAAACTGGACCGGAAGGCCCAGCGTGCGGGACTCGACAATGTCCGATGCCTCCGGATCGAGGCCGCCTATTTCCTGGAGTGGATGCTCACCCCGGGGACGGTTTCCGCGCTCCACGTCTATTTCCCGGACCCTTGGCCCAAGCGGCGTCATTGGAAACGCCGGCTCATCAATGAACGCTTTGCCGAACTCGCCCACCTCGCGCTCGTACCGGGCGGCGAGGTATTCCTGCGCACCGACCACACCGGGTACTTCGAGGCCATGGAACCCGTCTTTGCACAGAATCCCGGATTTGAGCGCATCGGCACGCCTCCGGACCTCGCCGGGGTGCTGACCGATTTCGAACGGGATTTCCATGCCCAGGGAATCCCCACCCATCACGCTGCCTATCGAAGGAAGGCCTCCTGAACCCGCCTGCCCGGGCGGAGCCAGGATCCCCATGGACTCCGCGGGCCACTTCGCTAGCTTGCCCGCCAGCACCGCCATTACCCTCCGATGTCCCTGTTCCGACGCCTGCTCCTCGCCCTCCTTCCGGGAGCGTCCGTGTGGGCCCAGTCCCTGTCTCCGGCCGTGGACCCCATCTGCGGCCTCCCCGGATTCCGACTGACCGCCCGGTTCCCGGACGAGGTGTATGAATTGCGGGCGGGCGACGACCTCGGGGCACCCGGGGTTTGGGAGACGCTGATGCGCATCGCCCCCCCGCCCGAGGGACAGCTCTGGTTCGATCCCGACGCGCCGGCCCGGGGCCACCGGTTTTATCGGGCCCAACCCGCGCCGGAAGTGCCGCAACTGCCCCTCGAAAACTTCGCGCTCATTGATCAACACGGCGTCCGTCACGAACTGTTTCGCGAAGGCGACGCCTCCGTCTTCGTCCTGGTATTCACCGACAACCCGGCCCTTGCGTTCACCTGGACGGCCATAAAACCCCTCCAGAAATCGTACGAGTCCCACGGCGTCCGCTTCTGGCTGGTCAATCCCGTGGACTCCCGCGAGTCGCTGGTTGCGACCTGCGCGGCCCTCGGCGTGGAGACCCCGGTCCTCCACGACCGGGCGCAGCTTGTTTCCCGGACCTTCGGGGGCCAAGCCGTGATGCAGGCCGTTGTCCTGGACCGGAACACTTCGGAGATCCTCTACCGGGGACCCATCAGCGATCGGAGCACCGTCCAAGGGCGGACGGTGGAACAGGCCTACCTCAACGACGCCCTGAACCGGCACACCCGGGGAACCCCGGTGGTGGTTCAGGAGATGCGAACCCGCACGCGGGAACTTGCCCTCCCCGTCCTCGGGACTCCGGACTACGCCCGCGACATCGCTCCGCTGTTGCAGGCCCGGTGCGTGAACTGTCATCGGCCCGGGGACATCGCCACCTGGTCCATGACCAACCACGCCGCCGTGGCCGCACAGGCGACCGCGATTCGCCGCAGCGTCCTCGGCGGCCACATGCCCCCGTGGCATGCGGACCCTGCGTTCGGAAGATTTGCCAATGACGCCTCACTGTCCCCCGAGGAAACGGCTCGACTGATCGCATGGATCGACGCCGGCGCCCCCCTGGGAACCGGTCTCGATCCCCTCGCCGCAAACCAACCTCCGACGCCGGAACACTGGCCGTTGGGAACCCCGGATCTCATCCTTCGGATTCCCAACCAATCCCTGCCCGCCCACGGCGAAATCCCCTACCGGTACCTTCTGGTAAAGAATCCGGTGCCCACCAATGTCTGGCTGCGCGCCGCCACCGTCCGGCCGGGGAATCGGGAGGTGGTCCACCACAGCCTCGTCTTCAGCGCCTCCAATGCCGCCGACTTCCTCCAGGTCATGGGCGGGTTGGGGGGATTCTTTGCCGGCTATGTTCCCGGATCCGATCCGGTCGAATTCCCGGCGGGCACCGGAAAGCTCCTGAAGGCCGGCAGCTATCTGGTCTTCCAGATGCACTACACCCCCAACGGCAGGGCGACCACGGATCGCACGGAGATCGGACTCTACTTCGCCGCGCAGCCGCCGCAGCGGGAGTTGGTGACCACCGCCGCCTACGACACGGAGTTCAGCATTCCGCCCGGCGCTCGGGACCATGAGGTCACGGCCGAGACGGTGGTGCCACAGGATTCGCTCCTCTACGAAATGAGCCCGCACATGCACTACCGCGGGGCGAGGATGCGCTTTGAGGCGCTCTACCCGGACGGGACCGCGGAGACGCTGATCAACATCCCGGGATACGAATTCGCGTGGCAAACCCTGTTCCGGCTGGCCGAGCCCAAGCGCATCCCGGCCGGCACCCGCATCCGCATCACCGGGGGTTTCGACAACTCCACGGACAACCCGTGGAACCCGGATCCCCTGAGGACGGTTCTCTTTGGCGAACAGACGAGCGACGAGATGCTGATCGGCTATCTCAACCTCGCCGCCGAGTAGATCCGGAACCGGTCCGACCCTCAGGTGCCGCGCAGCAACTCCTCCGCATGGCGCCGCGCGGCCGCCGTCGCGCCGCCCAGCATCCGGGCCAGTTCCTCAATCCGATGCGCCGGATCCAGCCGCGTGACCTGCGACTCGGTGCGGCCGTCCCGGACATCCTTGCTCACCACGAAGTGGACCTCCCCCGCCGCCGCCACCGGGGCGAGGTGGGTGATGCAGAGCACCTGGTGCCGCTGCGCAATCCGACGCATCTTCTCACCCACCGCCCGGGCGGTCTCGCCGCCGACGTTGGCGTCCACTTCGTCAAACACCAGCACCGGCACGTCGTCTTCGTCCGCCAGCACCGTCTTCAACGCCAGCATCACCCTCGCGAGTTCGCCACTGGAGGCGATGGCCCGCAGCGGATGCGCCGGCTCCCCGGGATTGGGGGCAAACTGAAACTCGCACGCGTCCTCGCCGGCCGCCGAGGTCGAGGCCAGGGGCTTTAAGTCCACATCGAATCGGGACTGCGCAAATCCCAGTGTGGCTAGTTCCCGGGCCACCGATTTCGCGAGCCGGGGAATGACCTTTCGCCGCGCGGCGGACAGGGCGGCTCCGGACACCGTCAACTCCGCATCCAATCGCGCCGCCTCGGCCTCCAGACGCGCAACCTCGGCATCCCGCCCCTCCAGCGCCTGCAACCGCCGGCGCGCGTCCTCCCCAAACGCCAGGATCTCCGGAAGTGTCGGCCCATACTTGCGCCGCAGGGACTGCAACAGGTTCAGCCGCTCCTCAAGCTGCTGGAGCCGCCCCGGGTCCACCTCCGTGCGGTCGGCATAACGGCTCAACTCCGACTGCAGCTCGCGCAACAATTCCAACGACTGGCCGTGGAGTTCCGCGAGCGGGGTCGCCCCGGGATCGATCCGGGCCAGGTCCTGCAGGGAGCGTCCCACGACACCCAACGCAGAAAACGCCGAGGCCTCCTCACCGTCCAGTGCCCCCAGGGCCGCGCTGGCCAGGTCGCGAAGCCGCGCCGCGTTGACCGCCCGGCGGTGTTCGGATTCCAGCTCGGTTTCCTCCGCAGGTTGAAGCCGGGCGGCATCGATCTCCGCCACCTGGAACCGCAACAGGTCCACCTGCTGCGCATAGGTCCGCTCGTCCACCACCAACTCCCGACGCGCCGCCTCGACGTCGGCGCGCTCCCGGAACCGCCGTCCGTGTTCCTCCACCCGCCCCGCGAGCCCGCCAAAGGCATCCAGGATCGCCAACTGGCGGGCCGGCTGGAGCAGCGACTGGTGATCGTGCGGACCATGGAGATCGACCAGCCAGTCCCCCAGGGTCGCCAGCCGGTCCAGCGTCGTGGGGGAGCCATTGACGAACTGCCGGTTGGTGCCGGACGCCGTGAAGGTGCGCTTCAGGATCAACTGCCCCTCGGAAACCGCCTCCAGCCCGTTCCCAACGAGAAAGGCCTCCAGCGGCGCCCGCAGCCCGGTGACCTCAAACACCGCCTCCACCGTGCAGGCATCGGTGCCGGAACGCAGCAGGGAACGGTCCGCCCGTTGCCCAAGCACCAGGTTGAGCGCCCCGAGAATCACGGACTTCCCGGCGCCCGTTTCCCCCGAGAGGACGTTGAGGCCCCGACCAAACTCCACGGTCAGGTCGGCGACGAGGGCCAGGTTTCGGATCCGAAGCGTCGTCAGCATCGCGGCCGGAGCTTCCCGCCGTTCGCGTCCGGGCGGAAGACCCAAAAAATTCCCCTTTGAGCCGCGGCCCGGCCCCCGTTCACTGGCGAAGGCACATGGCGTTTTCCTTCCGCTTTCTCGGCACCGGCACCTCCCAGGGGGTTCCGGTCATCGGACGCGAGTACCCGCCGGAGTACCTCGCCAACCCCAGGAACCACCGTCTCCGGCCCTCCATCTATGTGGAAACCCCGGAAACCCGCCTCGTCGTGGACACCACCCCCGATTTCCGGACCCAGATGTTGCGGGAAAAACTCGGCTACCTCGACGCGGTACTGATCACCCATGCCCATGCGGATCATATCATGGGACTCGACGACTGCCGCCGGGTCTGCGACCTGCGCGGCGGGTCGCTGCCGATCTACGCGTCCGCGGACACCCTCGACGCCCTCCGCCGGGTGTTCACCTATGCCTTCGACGGACGCCCCATCCCCCGCGGATACTTTCATCCGGACCCCCGCACCGTGACCGGCCCGTTCGAGATCGGGGACCTTCGAATCTCCCCATTGGAGCTTCCCCACGGGCGCATCCTGACGCTGGGATTCCTCTTCGAGCAGCGGGGAGGCCCGCGGCTGGCTTACCTCAGCGACTGCAAGGAGGTCCCTTCGGACGTCGTGGATCGCCTGAAGGGCGTGGACGTGGTTGTCCTCGACGCCCTCCGTAAGGAACCCCACTGGACCCACATGTGCCTGGACGAAGCGTTGACGGCGGCCCGGCGCATCGGGGCGGAACGGACGTTCTTCACCCATCTGACCCACGACTACGACCACGACGCGGACCAGTCGGAGCTGCCGGCAGGGATCCAACTGGCCTTCGACGGACTTCGGGTGGAACTCGCATGAACACGAACACCCCCCGGACATTTCCCGTGGAGCGCGCCTCGATGTTCTACCGGAGTTGCGCGGTGGTCGTCCGAAGCTTCGGCGCGGCGTACCTGAACTGGTCCGTGTATCATCCGGAACGAGTTCCCATCACCGGTCCGCTGATCCTCGCGGCCAACCATGTCTCCTATGGGGATCCCCCGCTGATTGGCGGCGCCGTGCCCCGCCCCATTCAATACCTCGCGCGGGAATCGCTCTTTCGCATCCCCATTTTTTCGCCCCTGATCCGGACCCTCAACGCCGTACCGATCGACCGGGATGGCGTGAGCCCCGCGGGACTGCGCACGGTGCTGGACCTCCTGAACGACGGGCGTGCCGTCCTGCTGTTCCCGGAAGGAACCCGTTCCCCGGATGGAAACATTCAGGGTGCCAAGACGGGGGTGGGACTCGCCGTCATCAAGTCCGGCGCACCGGTCGTTCCCGTCCGTGTCTTCGGACTGTACGACCTCTGGGGTCGCCGCCAGATCCTTCCGCGTCCCGGCCACATGGCCATCAAGTTTGGCATGCCGCTCCGGTTCGACCGGCAGCGGGAAGAGATGGAAACCGCCTCCCGGGTCCGGTCCAAGGCCATCTACGACGAGGTGACCCGGGAGATCATGGACTCCATCCGGCGTCTGGAACCCTGCCGGGACGTGACCCGGTTCGGCTAGCCCCGGCCTTCGCGCCTATTGCCGGGACGGCAGCCTCCCTCTAGTTTCGCCGGCCTGTTCAGGACTGACGAACGTAACGACATGAGTTCACCCGAGACCCCGGCCGCCCCCGAGGCGGCCCCCGAAACCGCGGAGACCCCGTCTCCGGAATCCGCCCCCCCATCCGAGGTGGCCCGCCTGTCCGCCGAATTGGCCGCGGCCCAGGACCGCCTGCTCCGCCTGGCCGCCGATTTCGACAACTTCAAGAAGCGCGCCGCCCGCGAACGGGATGATGCCCGCAAGAACGGGACGGAATCCGTCCTCGGCAAACTGCTGCCCGTGCTCGACAACTTCGACATGGCCATGGCCGCCGGGGCCCAGCCCAACACGACCCTGGAATCCCTCAAGACCGGGGTCACCATGATCCACGGCCAATTCCGATCCCTCCTCGGGGATCTCGGGGTGACCGCGCTCGAGGCCACCGGCCAGCCGTTTGATCCCTCCCTCCACGAGGCCGTGTCCACCTGCCCCGCCGGGGAGGTTCCCGATGGGCACGTGGCCCAGCAGGTGCGCCGGGGTTACCGGTTCGGGGACCGCCTGCTGCGCCCGGCCAGCGTCGTCGTTGCCTCCAAGTCCGCCTGAACCGCCTGAAGCCGCCCCATCCGCCCCATCATGTCCACCACTCGCGAGCGCCGCTGCTATTACGAAATCCTGGAAGTTGAACGGACCGCGTCCGGCGAGGAGATCAAGAAATCCTACCGCAAACTCGCCATCAAATGGCATCCGGACAAAAACCCGGGCAACAAGGATGCCGAGGAGCGTTTCAAGGAATTGGGCGAGGCCTACGAGATCCTCAGCGACTCCGACAAACGCGTCCTCTACGACCGTCACGGACACGCCGCCTTTGACCGGCGGGCGGGGGCCGGCCGAAGCGGAGGCTTCCATGATGCCGGCGACATTTTCCGCGACGCCTTCGGGGGAACCGATATTGGCAGCATCTTTGAACAGATGTTCGGCATGGGTGGGGACAATGGACGCGATCCGTCCGGACCCGCACGCGGTGCCGACCTGCGTTATGACCTGGAAATCACCCTGGAAGAGGCGGTGACCGGAGTGGAACGGGAAATCACCGTGTCCAAACCCGGGGTCTGTCCCACCTGTTCCGGCAGCGGCGCGGAAAAGGGATCCAAACGCATCCGTTGCCTCCAATGCGCCGGACGCGGCCAGGTGCTGGTCTCCCGGGGCTTCATTCGCCTCCAGCAGGCGTGTCCGCGCTGCGAAGGCGCCGGCGAGGTTCTCGACAAGCCCTGCAAGACGTGCCGCGGCGACGGACGGACCGACCAGTCCACGACGATCTCCCTGCGCATCCCCCCGGGGGTGGACAACGGAACGCGCCTGCGCTCCAGCGGCAATGGCGCCGCCGGACAGCGCGGCGGACCCGCCGGGGACCTCTACGTGATGCTGCACGTCGCGGAACACGAAATCTTCAAGCGGGACGGCGACGACCTGCTCTGCGAAATCCCCATCGCCTTCACCCAGGCCGCCCTTGGCGCCGAGGTCGAAGTCCCCACGCTCGGGGGCAAGGCGCAGATCCGCGTCCCGGCCGGCACCCAGCACGGGACCCTGTTCCGTCTCAAGGGCCGCGGCGTCCGCAACGTCCAGGGCCACGGCACCGGCGACCTGCTCGTCCGGGTGTTGGTGGAAGTCCCCACCCGCCTCAACTCCGACCAGCGCACCAAACTGGAGGAATTCGCCCACCTCTGCGACGACGACGTCAATCCTCAGAAAACGAGCTTCTTCAAGCGGGCGAAGGAGTTCTTTAGCTGAGTGAAGGAAGAGGGATTGGGGCCTGGTCATTCGTCAGTCGTCATTCGTCATTCGTCATTCGTCATTCGTCAGTCGTCATTCGTCAGTCGTCATTCGTCATTCGTCAGTCGTCATTCGTCAGTCGTTCGTGGTCCGTGGGCGCCGGAACTGACCAATGACCAATGACCAATGACCAATGACCAATGACCAATGACCAATGACCAATGACCAATGACCAATGACCACCGACCACCGACCACCGACCACCGACCACCGACCACCGACGAATGCCCCCTTCCAAAATCCGTTTCCCCGCGCCGGAACCCCCTTGAATGTCTTCAGGGTTATGCCTTGACCCCCTCCCGGCGTCCCTCCACCGTGGCGCGGTGCGTGTGGAGCACGCATCATGCTAGCACAACTCAAGAGTCTCTTTTCAAACGACATCGGCATTGATCTCGGGACGGCGAACTCGCTCGTTTTCGTCCGGGATCAAGGCATTGTCCTTCGGGAACCCTCGGTGGTCGCCATCCAGGCGGGCACCACCAATGTCCTTGCCGTCGGCGAGGAGGCCAAGCGCATGCTCGGCCGAACCCCGGGAAACATCGTGGCCATTCGCCCGATGAAGGATGGTGTCATTGCCGACTTCGAGATCACGGAGGCGATGCTGCGCCACTTCATCCAGAAGGTGCATCACCGCAAGCTGATCGCCCCCCGGGTGGTGGTGGCGGTTCCGTCCGGAATCACCGAGGTCGAGAAACGCGCCGTCAAGGATTCGGCCACCCATGCCGGAGCCCGCGAGGTGTACCTGATCGAACAGCCCATGGCTTCGGCCATCGGCGTGGGCCTGCCGGTCCATGAGCCGTCGGGCAACATGATCGTGGACATCGGGGGCGGCACCTGCGAGATCGCCATCATTTCCCTCGCGGGCATCGTCTTCAGCCGGAGCGTCCGGGTCGGGGGCGATGAGTTTGACGAGACCATCGTTGCGCACCTGAAACGCGCCCACAATTTAATGATCGGCGAACGCACCGCCGAGGAGATCAAGATTCGCATTGGCTCCGCGCATACCCTCGACCAGGAACTGACCATGGAGGTCAAGGGCCGCGATCTCGCGGCCGGGCTACCCAAAACGGTCCTGGTCCGGTCGGAGGAGATTCGCGAGGCCCTGCAGGAGCCCCTTTCCAGCATTCTGGAATCGGTCCGCATCACGCTCGAACGCTGCCCACCCGAACTCTCGTCCGACCTCGTCGACCGGGGGATCATGATGGCCGGCGGCGGGGCGTTGCTGCGGAACATCGACAAGCTCATCGCGCAGGAGACAGGCCTGCCGGTCCACATCGCCGACGATCCGCTCAGCGCCGTCGCCCAGGGAACCGGCAAGGTGCTCCAGGAACTCAGCTTCCTGAAGCGCGTGGCCTCCAGCTCCACGGCCTGATCCCCCCGGCGGCGTGTTCGCCCCGTGCTGACTCGGGACGAACGTGCTGAAACGTGCACATTACTGGGTGCTGGGCGCCATGACGGTGCTCTGCCTCATCCTTTTGAACCTGCCGCCCACCGCGGCAGCGCGCCTCCGCCTCGGCGTCAGCAGCCTGTTTCTCCCCCTCTTTGGACTCGCCGGAGCCGGACAGGCCTTCGTGGACCGGGCGAGCTACGCATCCCTGACCCGGGCCACGCTCATTTCGGAAATCGAACGGCTCCGGAAGGAAAACCAGCAGCTCCAGTTGGCCGCGGACCAGGGAAGGGACGCCTTCGCCGAAAACGCCCGCCTGCGTTCCCTCCTCGGCTGGCAGCCGCGCGCCCCTTGGAAACTCCGGGCCGCCCGCGTGATCGCCCGGGAACCCACCACCTGGTGGCGCTCCGTCACCCTCGACTACGGCAGCCGCGATGGCGCCCGCCCCAACCAGACGGTCCTCACCAGCACCGGACTCGTCGGGCGCATCCGTGAGGTGGAACCCACCCATTCCCAGGTCGCCCTGATCGGGGACCCGGAATGCGGCGTCTCCGTCCTCGTCGCAGAAACCCGGGACAGCGGCATCATCCAGGAGTCCCGGTCCGCCCCGGACGGCGACGGATTGGTGATGTTGCGAATGCTCCAGCGGAGCCCCGCCATCATGGCGGGCCATCGCGTCATTACGAGCGGGCTCGGCGGCATCTTCCCGTCCGGCATCCCCGTCGGCCAGATCGTGGATACCCGATCCGTGGACGGTGGTCTGTACACCGAGGCCCGGGTCCGCCTCGGCGCGAATCTCAACCATCTGGAGGAAGTGTGGGTGGTGGCGCCATGACCTGGATCCCCACCCTGGCCCTGTTCCTCGTCGCGTGGCTGGCCGCGTTCGCCCAGACGCAATTCCGTCCGGTGGTGTCGATCCTCGAAACCCCGGTGGGTCTCCTCCCCGCCCTCATGGTCTACGCGTCGCTGTCCTTTGACCTGGTGACCGTCACCTGCCTCGCGGCCTTCGCAGGACTTTCCCTGGACGCCCTGTCGTCGGGACCCACGGGCGTTTCCATCGTCCCCTTGTTCGCGGTCGGCTTTGTCCTGCACCTGCGCCGGCACCTGATCCTGCGGGACCAGACCTACGCCCAGTTCTGGCTCGGGCTCTCCGCCGGCCTTGCCGTCCCGTTCACCACGCTGCTCCTGCTGGAATTGGGCTCCACCCGGCTCATCCACGGCCCCTTTTTCGTGATCCAACTGGGGGTCCTCGGCCTGCTCAACGGGGTCGTCTGTCCGGCGATGTTTCGCGGATTCGACGCCATCCGGCGGGCCTTCGACTACCCGGCCCTCCCGGAAACCCCCTTCCGCCCCGACCGGGAGATCAAGCGCGGCCGGCTCTGACCCCTTTCCCCGTCATCCCAATGAACAACCCACGCCGCCCTCAGTCTGATCCCGGAATCCCGGGCGGCCCGTTCGCCCCGCCCGGTCTGCATCGCCCCGACCCCGTCTGAAACATGCACCGATCCGGCCCCATGCATCCCGGAGACCGCCCCCTGCGCCTCGTCGCCATCGGGGTCGGTGCCGGCTTGTTGGTGCTGTTCCTCGGGCTGTGGCACGTGCAGGTGATGTCCCGCCAGCGTTACCAGCAGCGGCAGGAGAGCCAAAGCTACCGGACCGTCCGTCTCCCCGCGATGCGCGGAAAGATTCTGGACCGGGAGGGACGCGAGTTCGCCGGCAATTCGCCGCGCTATCGCCTGGACCTCTACCTCGACGAACTCCGCCCGCAGTTCCAGGAGGAGTACAAGAAGCGCCGGGCCGAACTCATGGCCCGGAAAGGCCGCACCGGGAGCCCGGGGTCCGACTCCATCCTGACCTGGCTCGTCAACCGATTCCGGCGCCAAAAGACCGGCGGGGGCATCACCCGGGCTGAGATCGACCAGCTCAACCGCGAATCCCGCTACGCCATCGTCAGCAACACCGTCGCGGACATCAACCGCCGCCTCGGCACGCCCCTGACCCTGAGTGAGCCGGCCCTTCACCAGCACTTCCTCAACAAGACTGCCCTGCCCCTCACCCTGATCCCGGTGTGCACCCCGGCCCAAATTGCCCTGATCAGCGAACAGGGCTGGAGCATCCCCGGAGTGGAACTCGAACTGGTGCCGGTCCGCAGCTACCCCCACGGAACCCTCGCCTCACACGTGGTGGGTCACCTCCAGCGCCACGACGACGACGTGGACGACGAGGAGGAGAACGGTCGGTTTGACTACCGACTCCGGGACTTCCGCGGCGCCATGGGATTGGAAGCCGCCTATGATCGGGAACTCAGGGGCCAGGCCGGCGCCCGGAGCATCCTGGTCAATTCGGCCGGGTACCGCCATCGGCGCGGGCAGGAGCTCCTCGCCGCACCGGTCCCCGGACTCAACCTCTACACGACGCTCGACATGGATCTCCAGCGGGCGGCCGAACGGGCCCTGGGATCGGTCAACGGGGATGAACGGGGCGCCGTGGTGGTGATGAACCCGTCCAATGGCGACATCCTTGCCATCGCCTCCGCGCCGGCCTTCGACCCCGGCGAATTCGTGGACGGGATCACCCCGAACCGGTGGACCAACTTCTTCCTCGCCGAACCCGCCACGCCCCTGATGAACCGGGCGACCTATGGCCAATACGCCCCCGGATCGACCTTCAAGATCATCGACGGACTCGCGATGCTGGAAAATGGACTCGATCCGGAGGCCCCCTTCACCGTGGAACCGGATCCCGTCCGCGGAGGACGGGGCGCCTATTACCTCGGCCGGCGCAAGATCGAGGACACGGCCCCCCCGGGGGAATACGACTTTCACCGGGCCTTCATCCGGTCGAGCAACAGCTATTTCATCCACCACGGACTCCGCCTCGGATGGGACCGCATCATCGCCACCGGACTTGAATTCGGACTGGGGCAGCACACCGGGATCCGGATCCCCGAGGAGTCGCCGGGATTCTTCCCCAACCTCGCCGGGGTCCATGAGCGTGGCTGGAGCCAGGGCAATCTCGCCAACGTGAGCATCGGACAGGAGATCACGCTCACCCCCCTGCAACTGGCGGTGGCGGTCAGCGCGGTGGCGAATGGGGGAAGGGTCTTCTGGCCGCGCCTCGTGGACCGCCTGGTGCCCGAGGATCCGTTGTCGGAAACGCCGCCGATCCGGGTGAAGCCCGGACAGGTCCGCTCCGAGGTGAAGTTCAGACCCGCCCATTTCCAGCGCATTCGTGCGGTCATGCGGGACGACGTCCTGGACGGCGAGGGCACGGGCAGGGCGGCCCGGGTGGCGGACTTCGCGGTCTGCGGAAAGACCGGGACCGCGGAAATCAAGGGGAACGGGCGCAAGGACAAGGTCACCTGGTTTGCAAGCTTCGCCCCCTACGAGGCTCCCCGGTACGTGGTGATTGTCATGGTGGAAAGCGGCGGTTCCGGTGGCGGGACCTGTGCGCCGGTGGCCCGCCAGATCTACGAGTTTCTCCGCAACCGCGAACGCGGCACCCGGGCGGCCCTGGCCCAGAATTCGCCATGACCTGGGACACTCCAGCCGTGCGAAGGGACAGCCGCGTGGAGTGGCCGCTCTGGCTCGCCGTCGCGGGACTCATGCTCGTGGGTGCCGCCTTCATCTTCTCGGCCACCGGCGCCGCCGATGCCGCCGCACGACTGCCCTGGTGGCGGTTCCGCGTGGTCGG
>JAEUHD010000345.1 GCA_016793645.1 Verrucomicrobiales bacterium | reverse complement strand
AACTCCCTCGGGAACTCCCCAGAGTGTGGCGGTTCCACCGGGGAACCTCGAATCGGACGGCACCGGGAGAAACACCGCCTGCGGATCCGCCGCCTGGGTGATCACCCAGACGCCGACGTCCACGGGCTCACCCGCGACCTTTTCGTACCGCGTCACAATGCTCATCTCCGGCCGTCCCGGAGCCAGGGACACGCGACGCTCGGTCCGGACTCCAAATCTCGGGCTCACCGGGGAGGTCAGCACCAGCGCATCGCCTTCGACCCGGGACGTCAGCGCCACCGCGTCAAAGACATCGGGCGGTGGCCAGTTCCATGCCGACTGGGGTGCCGGCCAGGTCTTGTCCCCGCCAAAACTGCCGTGGGACACCGTCCAGGGCTGGTCCGGAATCGGTTTCCCCAGCAGGGCCGGATTCTCCCAGAAGGGTCCATCGTTCCCTCCCGCAAACCGGAACTGCATCACCCGGCCCACCTCAGGCACCACCACGGCCTCCACGATTCCGTTGCCGAGGATCCAGACATTGCTCCAACCACGGTATTCCGTACGGACCATCCGGCGTTCCTCCGAGCCCTCCCCGGCCCACACGACCCTCCCGGCGTGGATCCACGCCATCAGAAGCCCAAGCCATCCCAAGCACCGGAACATGACGCCAGCCTCCGAAGTTCGCCCCCACCGCTCAAGCTCCGAAGGACCCGGTGCCAACGGTCCCCCGGGCGATGCCTTGACGATCCGGGCCGGGTTCAGGCACTGGAGGGGGGTGCCCATCTACGAGTTCGCCTGCCCCCAGTGCCGGAAGATCTTCAACTTTCTTTCCCGGCGGGTGAATCCAGCGTCCGGACCCAAATGCCCGCAGTGCGGCTCGCGCAAGCTCTCCAAGGAGATCAGCCGCTTCGCGATGATCAAGGGCGTCGCGGATCCGGCGGAGGCTCTGGCGGATTCGGACGAGGACGCCGCCATGCCCGATCTCAGCGATCCCCGCGTCGCCCGAGCGATGTCGGAGATGGAGCGCGACATGGACCATCTCGACGAAAACAATCCGCGCCACATGGCCCACATGCTCCGGAAGATGAAGGAGGTCATGCCGGAGGGAACCATGCCCAAGGAGTTCGACATCGCCATCCGGCGCCTCGAGGCCGGGGAGGATCCGGAAAAGATCGAGGCGGAAATGGGGGACCTGCTGAACGGTGCGCTGAGCCCGGGCGGTGGGGAACGCGGGGGAGGCAGCCACGGGACTCCCTACTCCCGGGACCCGGGACTTTACGACTACGAGTGATTCCAGCTCAGTCGAGGGTCCGCTCACCCGCCAGGATCCAGGCCCGGACGATCCGCCCGGACTGGACTTCGTAGGTCATCAGGAGCCGGATCCTTCCGGTTCCCTCCGGAAAGGTCCTTTGAACTTCTTCATGATCCACCACGAAGTTCCCCATCACCGTACGATTGAGCAGCGCTGCATGAAGATTGGGTTCCCGGAACCGGGTTGCAAACCGCTCCCGGAGCGCCGCGGCTCCGGAGGCGAGCAGCGTGGAGGGGTGTTCATAGAATTCCGCGGTTTCGGAATAGGCCGCCAGGAGCGCGTCCATATCCCGGGCGTTGTACGCCTCCAATTGACGCTGAACGACGGCGGCAGGATCGGATGAGTGCGAGGACATCGGCGCCGACTCCCTATCACAGGCAACCCCCGCCGCCCAGCACCTCACGGCACCTTCGGCATTGGAATCCGGATCAGCCGGTTCGTTTCCCCCAGGTCCCCGGGGAGGAACCAGAGCCGTCCGTCATGCACGGCCATGGCCTCCCGCCCGAGTTCCACTCCGGCGACAGACGGCAGGGACAGAAGGATCGGGGGTGAGGACAGGGAATCCCCAAGGAACAACACGCGACTGACGGAGGAGGAGGATGCCCCACCCGTGGGAACCAGTCCGGACGCCACGAGTCCGCCCGCAGTTCCCTTCCAGTCCTGGACCCGCAGTCCCGGAGTTTCCCGGGTCCCCGGCCCGAGTCCCAACCGGGAGAGGGCCGCCCCCCGGAGGACCTCCTTCTCGGCACCGGAGAAATCCCACAGATACACCGTCTCCGTGTCCCAGGATGCGCCCACGAGCAGAGATCGCCCTGCCAGCACAGCGACCGCACCGATATGGTCATCCACGGGGAACTCGATCTCCGGCTTGGGAATTCGTTCCGGAGTCCACCCCTGAAGCGAATACGCCCGCACCACGCTCTTCCCCTTCCGGCGGCTTTCGGAGACGGGAATCCAAAGTCGCCGTTCGTCCGATTGCATTCCCCCCGGATGATCCAGCGTCGGAGCGCCCGGCGGGGTCAGGTCCCACGAACTCCAATTCGAATCCCCCGCCGACCATTGCAGCAGCAGGGCCCGGCGTTGCGCACCGTCCTCCCGCCGCGCGGTCACGAGGTACCGGTCTCCGACAATCTCCAATCCCTGGGTATGCGCCCACGCCGGCTCGCCCGCGATCCGAAGAGCAGGCAACGGGACGAATTCCACCGGGACCTCCCCGGGTTCCGTCGCTCCCCGGAGCGGGCCGAGGGCAGGCCCGGCGCACGCTCCCATCGCCAGGAACCCCGCGACGGCATTTCGAAACCACGTCATCGGCGTCACGGACGACCGGAAGCCGGCTCCCGCATCATGGCGTCGCGGACGGCCTTGAACTCCGTGCCGGGCTTCCATTCGGGCCAGACGGGACCCTGGGAAAGTTCGAGCCCGATGCGAAAGAGGATCTGCAGATCCTCGACCGCACCGGCGAAATCCCAGCCGTCCTTCACCTCATCACTGACCTTGTGATAGTCGCGCTCGGTGAAGACATCCGCCTGGGCCTTCCCCCAACCCGGCGGACGACCGAGGTAGTCGAGTCCGGACTTCAGGTACAACGCCGGCACCCCCACCTTGGCGAACTCAAAGTGGTCACTCCGGTAAAACATTCCCTTCTCCGGCATCGGTTCCGAGGTGACCACCCGCCCCTGCCGTTCGGCTTCGCGGATGGCGAGATCGTCCAGCGTGGAGTTCCCCAAGCCCACCACCGCCACGTCCCGGGTCCGTCCCCACGGATTGAGTCCGTCCAGATTGAGATTCGCCACGGTGCGTCGGAGCGGATGCAACGGGTGCGTGGCGTAAAACCGGGCCCCCAAAAGGCCCTGTTCCTCCCCGGTCAGGGCGAGAAACATCACCGAGCGCTTCGTCGGTTCCGTGAGCCGCCCAAACTCCTCGGCGATCCCGATCAGACCGGCCGTGCCCGACGCGTTGTCCAGCGCCCCGTTGAAAATCCCGTCGCCGTCGAGTCGCGGGTCCTTCCCCAGATGATCCCAGTGCGCGGTGTACACCACCCAGTCGTTCGCCAATACCGGATCCGATCCGGCGCGGATTCCCACCACGTTCCTGGAGACGATGCGGCGCAGTTCGTTGGTGATCTGGATGTCCGCCCGGGCCCGCAGCGGCACCGGACGAAACGTTCGCTCCACCGCCCGACGCTTGAGGACATCGAAATCCTCACCCGCGGCGGCAAACAACCGGCGTGTCGCCTCCAGGCTCAGCCAACCCGCCACGTCCACCCGCGGCCCCTCGACCTGCTCCAACTGAAAGTTCTCCCGAGCCCAGGAATTGACGACCACAAACCAAGGGTAACCGGCGGGCCCGGTCTCATGGACCACCAGAGCCCCCGCCGCACCCCGGAGCGCCGCACTCTCAAACTTGTAGGTCCAGCGCCCGTAGTACGTCATCGCCTTGCCGCGGAACATGCGGGAATCGAGTGCGGCGGGATCGGACGGATCCGGCACCGGCGGATCATTGACCAGCATCACGACGGTCTTGCCGCGGACATCCACTCCCTTGAAGTCGTCCCAACCGTATTCGGGCGCGACCACGCCGTATCCCACGAACACCAACTCTGAATTCGTGACGCCACCGCGGGCTTCGGGCGACGGCGTCCAAGCCACCAAATCCTGCGGCGACGTCCACACATCCTTCCGATCACCAAGGGTGAATCCCGCGGTGACGGCGGACCGGAGCCCGACCATGGGAACCTTCTGGAACCACGTGCCGTCGGTGCCGCCCGGGGACAAGCCCGCGACCGCGAATTGTTCGGCAATCCACCGGGTGGCGAGTTCCTCGCCCCGGGAGCCAGGAGCACGCCCTTCGAATTCGTCGTCGGCCAGGGTCCTGGTCCGCGCCAGCAGGTTGGCCGCGGCCATGCGTGGAAGGTCAGGATTGGCCGAGGGGGTGGCCGGAGGAGCCCCCTCCGCCGTCAGGAACAGAAACCCCAGGGCCGGGATGCACCAACGCCAGTTCATGGGGACATCCTGTACCGACGGGACATGGACGCAAACGGCGAATCCGTTGCCTTGGTTCGCTCCACCACTCAAGGACCGAGACAGGATCGACGTTCCGGACCGACCTCAATCCCGGCGAGCAACAAGGCCTCCGCCATCTCCCCGTAGGGCCCCTGAACCACCGGACTCCCGTCGGGCCCGACCAGAAGGGAACAGCCAATGCAGCGACGTCCGGCCCACGGGCCGGCCCGCACGGGTCCCACATTGCTGACGCCGGCGATCCACAGTCCGAATTCGCGAGCGACCGGGGCGTAACTCTCCCGCCAAAGTGTTCCGTACGGTTCGCGAACGGGATCATGATTCGCCGGAACCGCCCAGGCGCACGGAGACAGGATCACCCTCGCCCCCATCAACCCCAGTGTCCGCGCCACCGGAAACCCGGGAACGAATCCGTCGGAGCAAATCATGACCCCAATGGTTCCGAACGGGGTCTCCGCCACTGCCAACCGGTCGCCCGGTGCATACAGGTCGTGGGCCAGATCCAGTTCGTTGAGCTTCCGGTGATGCAGTACGACGGCTCCATCGGGACGGATCAGCACCGCAGCGTTGAAGAGACGTTCCCCCGCGCGCTCGACGAGACCCGCGCAGACCCAGATCCTGTGTTCCTGGGCAGCCGCACATAGATCCTGACACGCCGGGCCCGAAGGAATGCCACCGGCCTGGATCCGGGCCGAAGGATCCGTCCAGCCACAGTCGAGCGCCTCGGGAAGGAGCACGATTTCGGCGCCCTGCCGCGCGGCGGCGGCGATGGCGTCCCGGGCCCGCGACCGATTGGCGGCAACCGCTCCGCCTTCCACCCGTAGTTGCGCCAACGCCAGCGTAAACACGGCGGCATCCAAGCACCGCGGGAAGACGCCATCAAAAGGAACCCGCTTTGCCAGTGCCGAAAAGAAACGGGCGAAGGAAATCCCCTTCGCCCGTCTTGAAAACCACTCTGGAAACGCGTTCCCGCCTTCCGGCTCAGTCGAAGGCGTGGCCGGCGCAGCACAGCACGTTGCGGAGCTTGTGCCGGACCAGTTCCTTCACGGCCTTGCGGGCGGGGGCGAGGTACTTGCGCGGATCGAACTCCTTGGGCTTCGAGACCAGGACCTCGCGGATCGCGGCCGTCATGGCCAGGCGCAGGTCGGTGTCGATGTTGACCTTGGTGCAGCCGGTGCGACGGGCGATTTCGATATCCGCCTCGGGCACGCCGGCGGTCTCCTCGCCGAGGTCGCCTCCGAACTTGTTGATCTTCTGCGCGAGTTCCTTGGGCACGGACGAGGCGCCGTGGAGCACGAGCGGATAGTCGCCCATGCCGGCCTCGAGCAGCGCCTTCTTGATCGCCTTGAGCCGCTCCAGGTCCAGGTGCTGTTCGCCCTTGAACTTGTAGGCGCCATGGCTGTTGCCGATCGCCACGGCGAGGGAATCCACGCCGGACTGCTTCACGAATTGCACGGCCTCCTCGGGATGGGTGTAGGCCCCACCCTTGGAATAGCTGCCGCCCTCCTCGCCGTCGTCGTGCTGTGCGCCGACGAGCATTCCCAGCTCGCCCTCGACCACGCAGTTGTACTTGTGGGCGTAGTCCACCACCTTGCGGCAGACCTCGACGTTCTTCTCGAAGGGATCGTGCGACGCGTCGATCATGACGCTGGTGAATCCCTCGTCGATGCACTGCTTGCACAGCTCGAAGCTGTCGCCGTGGTCGAGGTGCACCGCGATGGGGATCGTGCTCAGGCTCACCGCAGCTTCGATGAGCTTCTTGAGGTACACCGGGTGCGCGTAATCCCGCGCCCCCTTGGAGATCTGGAGCATGACGGGAGCCTTCTCCTCCTCGCAGGCCTCAATGATGGCCTGGAGCAGCTCCATGTTGTTTACATTGAACGCGCCCAGCGCGTATTTGCCCTTCAGGGCCTTCGCAAACAGCTCTTTCGTGTGGGTCAGTGGCATAGGAAATCGAGGTTCTGGATCCGGACGCCCGGCGTCGGACAAGCGGGGAGTCTAGGCACCGGCTTCGCGGCAGGAAACTGGTTTTTCAAAACAGAAACGGCGGGTCCGAAGACCCGCCGTTCATGGAAATGCAAGGGACGTTACTCAGCCG
>JAEUHD010000319.1 GCA_016793645.1 Verrucomicrobiales bacterium | reverse complement strand
CATGCCTTCCGCCAACAGGCGTCGCGTCTCCGCGATGGCCGGATCGTGGGCAAGCTGGGGATCGGAGACGCGCCAGAGGCGGCCCTTGCCGGTCTTCTCCCAGCCTTCCACCCAGTCAGCCACGACGACACCGCCGTCCGGGGGGAACGTGACGTCCACCGGATACAGGTCCCAGAGCAGTTTCCCGGATTGGTTGGTGACGGAATTGTCCTGGAGCCAGTTCGGAACACCGCTGTCTCCGGGACCGGCCGCCATTCGGAAGAAGGCGCCGTCCGGTTCGACCCGGAACGTGCGGACGCCTCCCGGGAAATCCGCGTAGAAGAAGGTGCCCTGGAATCGGTCCCCGAGGCCCGTTCCGGGATAGTAGGCGATGCCCGCGGGGCCGTGTCCCACGTAGGCCACGGGAGGCACGAGGTAGGCGGCGGTGTTGCTTTCCCGGGTGTGCCACAGGCGTTCCGAGTTCCACGCGCCCATCTTGGGAAGCCATTGCCAGCCGATGGTCCACCCGTAGTTTGCACCCTCGAGGACCAGGGTCCAGCGGGCCTGGTCGCCTCCGTCACCGTTGTTGTCTCCGGTCCAAAGATTCCCGAGTTCGTCGAAGGCCAGTTCCTGCGGATTCCTGAGTCCGGTGGCGAAGAGTTCCAGGTTCGCGCCGTCCGGCTCGCAACGGAAGACGGATCCGGCATCCGGCGCCGAAATCACCTGACCCTCCCGGTTGGTGACCGTGGCGCCCCGGTCGGCGATGGTGAAATAGATCCGTCCGTCCGGTCCGCGGATGAGCCCGTGCAGGTCATGACCGCCGTAGGCGATGTGGACCCCGAATCCATGCACCAGGCGCTCGCGGGAACGGGCACCCACGGACTTGAGTTCGCCGCGGCGTCCGTCGGTTTCCGAGGCGGGTGCGGCGGGAAGGCGCCAGAGGTCGGGGATGCAGGTGAACCAGACGTTGGTGCCTTGGGCGAGGACGCCGGCGGCGACCCCGCTCACGCTGGTGCGAAAGTCATCGGCGAAGGTTCCGGCGGAGTCGGCATGGCCGTCCCCATCGGAATCCCAGACGAGCCGGATCCGTTCCGATTCCACTTCAAGATCCCGGATGTCCACGGTGCCATCCCGATTGAAGTCCCCGAAGCCACCCTTGGCATTGCGCGTCGCCGCGGCCCGGAATGCGGCATTGGTGGCCAGCATGCCCTTCAGGTAGTCGGCCCGTTCCTCGACGCTGCGAAGGGCGAGATCTTCCGGAACCCATTCCTTGAAATTCCGGATGTCAAAGACGCTGGTGCGGCGGCGTCCGGTCTCCACCACATAGGCGCGGCCCAGGTCGTCAAAGGACAGGCTGGTGATGTTTTGGACCAGGGGCTCCCCGGCCCAAAGATCCACCTGGAGTCCGGGGGCGACCCGCAGCCGCTGGCGGGCCCGGGCGGCGTCGGAGGGGGCGTTGGTGGCGGGAGTGGTCGTGACGACGGGATCCGCGGCGGCGCTCCACCCCAGAATCAGAAGCAGGGAGAGGCGTAGGACGACGCGGGAGAACACGGGGATGAGCATGGAGCTCGGCGGCGAGTCTTCAAGCCGGCGTGTGGGAGTGCGGGAGCGGAGCTCCCGCTTTCTCGCGGGCGACGCGCAGTGCGGGGACGGGTGCGGGTTCCGTGGGTGGGGCGTGGAACCAAAGCGCCAGAGGGCTGGCGCACTCCAAGGCGCTGCGCGCAGGTCAGCCGACCTTTTGTCGGAACCGCAGGACGCAGAGTCCGAACAGGACGACGCCCATGGCGGAGAGGACGACCAGATGCGAGGCGAACTCCCCGAGGCTCGCGCCGCGCAGAATGATGGCCCGGGCCAGTTCAATGAAGTAGGTCGTGGGCAGGCAGGCTCCCACCCACCAGAAGACCGCGGGCATGGTTTCCCGGGGGAAGATGAATCCCGAAAAGAACACGGAGGGCATGATGAAAATCATGCTCATCTGGAGCGCCTGCATCTGGTTCTGGGCGCGGGTGGACAGCAGGAGGCCCAGGGCGAGCAGGCAGAAGAGATAGACCAGGGTCGATGCCATCAGCGCGGTGAGACTTCCGGCGATCGGTACGTCGAACAACCCATGCATGATGGCGTAGAGTCCGGTGGACATGCAGATGCCGAGGCAGAGGTACGGGGTGAGCTTGCCCAGCATCAGGCCCCAGCGGGACAGGGGACTGACGAGCAGTTGCTCGAGGGTTCCCCGCTCCCGTTCCCGGACCAGGGACATGGCGGTGGCGAAGGTGGTGCCGATCTGTAGCACCACGCCGATCACGCCCGGGACAAAGAAGTTCGGACTGCGCATCGCGGGGTTGTAGAGGATCTGGGGACGCACCTCGACGGGCAGGTCCCGGCGTCCGGATTCCGCGAGGAGCCGGAGCATCGACTCGCGAAAGGCCAGGCCGACCGCGGTGTTGAGCGCGGAGCCCGCGATGGTGGAACTGGATCCGTCGATCAGAACCAGCACCTGCGCACTCCGGCCTGCATGCAGGTCCCGGGTGAATCCGGGCGGGATCTGGATGCCGATATAGGCGTGTCCGCGCCGGATCTCCGCGGACAGCTCGTCCGAATTCTGCACCTCGCCCACCACGCGGAAGGTCTGGGTGTTTACGAAGCGCTGGACGATCTGGCGGCTCTCCATCGTGCGATCCTGGTCCAGCACGACGGTCGCCATGTGTTTCACGTCGTTGTCGAGGGCGTATCCGAACGCGATCATCTCGATCAACGGCGGGAAGAACATGAAGAACAGCGTCAGCGGATCCCGCAGGACGACGAGGAACTCCTTGTAGAGGATGGCGCGAAGTCCGCGGAAGAGGTTCACGGGGGTTGGGGGAGGGGTGCCGGTGGAATCAACGGTTGGCTTCCTTCGTTCCCTGTTCGGTCAGGGCGACGAAGACGTCCTCCAGGGACGGCGCAATGGGACGAACGTCGGTGTGGCGTATCCCGGCCCGGGACAGGGCGTCGCGAAGGGCGTCGTCGGGCAGCGTGTCGGCGACGAGCAGGTGCATGGATTGTCCGAAGACGGTGGCACTTCTGACGCCCTCCATCTGTCGCACGGTTTGGAGTCCGGTGGTCACGTGTTCGCAGGTGATGTCGAGGCGCCGGGTGCCGGGCGGGTTGACGACGGGCAGTTGCTTGAGGGTGTCCGGCTCCCCGCAGACGATGAGCTTGGAGAGATGGATGTAGCCGACGTGGGAGCAGCGTTCGGCTTCGTCCATGTAGTGCGTGGTGACAAACAGGGTCATTCCGCGGGCGGCGAATTCGAAGAGCAGATCCCAGAGTTCCCTGCGGGCGACGGGATCGATGCCGGCCGTCGGTTCATCGAGAAACAGCACCTGGGGCTCGTGAAGCAGGGAGCAGGCCATGGCGAGGCGCTGGCGCCAGCCTCCGGACAACAGGGCAGCCCGGCGATTCCGATAGGGAGCCAGGTGCGTGAGGGCCATGAGTTCGTCATAGCGTTTCCGGAGTTGCGCGCTGCGGAGTCCGTAGAGCTGTCCGTAAAACTGGAGATTCTCGTGCACCGTCAGTTCGTCGTAGAGCGAGAACTTCTGGGACATGTATCCGATCAGGGGCTTGATCCGGTCGAGATCCTCGGACGGGTCGAATCCGGCCACCCGGGCGGTTCCCGAGGTGGGCTCCAGCAGGCCGCAGAGCATTCGGATCACGGTGGATTTTCCCGAACCGTTCGGTCCCAGGAATCCGAAGATGGATCCGCGGGCCACGGAAAACGACACGGAGTCCACCGCGGTGAAGTGTCCGAACTGCTTGGTCAGCCGGTCACATTCGATCATCGGACCGGGAGCGGCGTCAGGCATCGGGCTTCGTTTTCGGAATTCCAAAATCCGCCTCGACCGACATGCCGGAGCGGAGGTCGTGTCCGGCGTCCTCGAGTCGGATCTTGATGCCGAACACCTGCTGGGCGCGGTCGGCCGGCGTCTGTACATTGCGGGGGGTGAATTCGGCGGCGCGCGCCACCTGCTCAATGACCCCCGGGAAGTCGCGTCCGGGAAAGGCGTCGGCGTGGAGCCGCACCTTCTGTCCCTCCCTGAGGCTTCCGAGCCAGGCCGGGGGCACATAGACGCGGACCCAGAGGTGGTTGGTCAGGAGCAGGGTCATGGCGGGACGATTGGGCGCCAGTACGTCCCCCGGCTTGATGTTCACGACCTCCACCACGGCGGCGGAGGGCGCGGTCAGGGTCAGTTCCCGTTGCTGGGCGGCGATTGCGGACAACTCGGCGCGGGTCTGGGCGATGCGCTCCGGACGGGTCCCGGCCACGAGCATCTCGTACCGCGCCTTGGCGGCGGCGGCGGCCTTGGCAGTGGACTGCGCCCGGCTGACGGCCCGGTCGCGTTCGTTCGCGGCGATGGTCTTGTCGGCGAACAGTTCGAGGGCGCGTTCCTCATCCTTGCGGGCGAGTTCCAACTCGGCGGAATGCACCTCCCACTCCGCCTTGGCGCTGGCGATTTCCTCCACGCGTGGTCCCGCCTCAAGTTCCGCCAGGAGCGCGGACAACTGGCTGTGACGTGCGGTGAGTTCGTCGGCCTCCAATCGGGCCAGCACCTGTCCCGGTGTCACGCCGTCCCCTTCGCGAACGAGGACCTCGGTCACCCGGCCCCCGTAGCGGGATCCGATCTGGGTTTCGTCCACCTCCACCGTGCCGCTGGGCAGCAGTGCGTCGGCACCGCCACGCCGGCATCCGGCGGTAGCGAGGGTCAGGCCGAGCAGCAGGAAGAAAAGCGGGAGGAAGTGGCTGCGGAAGCTCAAGTGCAAACAGCGTATCGCGCCGCCGCCGCGACATCAATTTCCACGACGCGCTGAAAGTTCATTCTTCGCCGTCGTAGTAGTCCACGGATTCGGAGCGGACAATCCGGCGTTCGGGCGAACGGACCAGCCATTTGCCGCTGTCGGGATAGTGGCAGGATTCACCGAGCGGATTGTTGGCGACGACGTACAGGACGAGGTCGTCCGTACCGGAGTTGGTGATCTGGTGAGGCTGGTCCGGTTGAGACACAAAGGCGTCTCCTGCAGTGATGGGCGACGTCCCGTCCGCGTGGCGAACCGTGCCGGTGCCCGACAGCACGTGGTAAAACTCCCATTGTGCGCTGTGGGAGTGGAACGGGCAGTTGGTCTTTCCCGGGGGGATCCTGCAGATCTCGACGTCAAACGGGTGACGT
>JAEUHD010000318.1 GCA_016793645.1 Verrucomicrobiales bacterium | reverse complement strand
CAGGGTGCCGGAGTACACATTCGTACCGATAGGGTTGGTCCATTCATCCCCCAACGCCGTGCCCGATCCTGTGAACACCGCAATTTCCGGAGCCACAGTCCCCTCGCCCGAAAGCTGAATCTTGAAGGGATTCTCATCCCCATCGTTGCTGGCGATCGAAACCACCGCACGCCGCGCGCCACCCGCCGTGGGCACAAACGTCACAGTAAACGTCGTCGTGGCATTCGGAGCCAGCGTCGTCGCTCCCAGAGGCCCCACCACGAAGTCGCCGGAATGGACGCCTTCCACCACGACCGAGAGATCGGTGAGATCGGAATTCCCGGAATTCCTGAGGGTGAAGGATTGCGACTCACCCATCCTGCCGACCAGGACGGCCTCAAATCGATTCGTGCCGACATTGTCGGCCAGTTCATTCCCAAGAGCAGTGCCCACTCCCGTGAAGGCAGAAATCTCCGGAAAGAACACCCCTGTTCCCGTCAACGTCAGCTCGTAGGGACCCTCGTCCGGATCATTGCTCTCGATCGACAAGGTCGCCGTGCGAAGCCCCCCGGCCGCGGGCGCAAACCGCACCTGAAACTCGGTCGACCCCAGAATCTGGACGTCATCCACCGCGGAGGAGAAATCACCTCCACCCCGGGTCCCTACAAAGGACAAGGTGTGCCGCCCAGATTCCGTACACACGTACGGCACCACGAAGGTACGCCACACGTCATCCGGCTGGCTGCTGCTCGGCACCGTCCCCAACGTCACCCCGTCCATCCTCACCGCCAGATCAGTCCCCGAGTACCCGAATCCCCGCCGGACCACGGAAAATCGGACCTGATACTCACCCGGTTCAGCCAGGGAAACCTCCTGCGAGAACGTGGAGGCCGCATCCCCTCCCGCGAGGATGCTCTGGACAAACGCCGCCTGCGCCCCTGAAGGCGCAGGATTCGCATACCACGGCGAACCGTTGTGAGCCACACCCGCCTTCGAACCAAATTTCCAGGCCGACCCTCCCGGGCTGTAAAGCCATCCGGTGCTCCCGAGGCCTGGCAACTCGAAGTCCGGATTCGCCAGCCCGGCTGAGGCTACGCCACCGAGCACCGGCGACCCCGGCTGTTCCGTTATGGTGAAGTCCGACGCATGCGGTCCGCCCACAGCCACCCGCGGTGCTCCATTCAGAACAAGATCCGTATTGCCCAGGTTTCGCAGAGTGAAGCTGAGATTTGTCTCCCCACCGACACTCACCGCACCGAGATCCTGAATCGCCCCCCCCAACCGAGGGGTGCCGACGGGCTGCTCCACGGCGATCTCCGCCGCGAGCGCCATTCCCGTCACAAATACTTTGAAGGGATTCTCACTCGCATCGTTGCTGGCAATCGACAGCATCGCTGATCGGAACCCCCAGGTGCGGGGTGTGAACCGCACCCGGAACGTCGTCGCCCCGAGAATCCGGACGTCGTCGATCGCCGATGCGTAGTCGCCTCCCGTCCGGGTCCCCTCAAAGGTCAGGATGTGTCGTCCGGGAGTCGTGCACGTGTACGGCACTGAGAAGGTGCGCCAAACGTCATCGGGCTGCCGGACGTTCAATACCGCCCCGAGTTCCACCCCATCCATGCGGACCACGAGATCGGTCCCCTCCGTCCCATTCCCCCGCCGAACCAGGGAGAAACGGATCAGGTATTCACCCGTCCTGTCGAAGAACGTTTCCTGCGAGATCTTGGTTCCGCCCCCTTCTCCCGGGAGGGCATTCTGGAGGAAGGCGGCCTGTCCGCCCGAAGGCGCGCCGTTGACAAACCAACCCGCACCGTTTTTCGACACACCGGCCTGGCCTTCATAGATCCATCCCGTGCCACTCGGACGATGCGCCCACGCCGTCAAACCGAGGCCAGGCGACTCAAAGTCCGCCCCAACGAGGTTAACTACCGGGACCGGGGACTCCGGCTCCATCGTCACCGCGAAGTCAGCGGAATTCGCCCCCGCGATGACAATCCGGGCCGCTCCATTCAGAACAAGGTCCCCAGCACCCATGTTCCTAAGCGTGAAGTCGAGCTCCCTGCTGCCGCCCACCTCGACAGCCCCGAAATCCCGGTTCGCCCCATTCAGCAGATTGGTTCCGGCGGGCTGCTCCACAACGAGCTTCGGCAACGGCAGGATTCCGGTTCCCGAGACGTTGACCTCAAAAGGATTCTCGTCTGCGTCATTGCTGGCGATGGCCACCACCGCCCGCCGGGTTCCGGCAGCCCCCGGACCGAACGTCACGGAGAAGGTCGTCGTCTCATTCGGGCCCAGTGTCGTCGCCCCCGTCGGCTCGACGACGAAGTCGCTCGGATTCGCCCCCGACACGGATACCGAGAGGCCGGTGAGGTCACCGACGCCCGTGTTTCTGATCGTGAACTCATGGGCGGCACTGCGTTCGCCAACAACGGTTCCAAAAAAGTTGAAGGTACCAACACCGTCGGCACGCTCATCCATCGGGGCGAGGCTATCCCCAGTGAAGACGGTGAGCTCCGGGAGCGCCACCCCTGTTCCTCTTAATACCAGGTCAAAAGGCGCTTCATCCGGATCATTGTTGTCGATGGACAAGGTCGCGGTTTGAGGTCCACCCACAGTTGGAGCGAAGCGAACTTGAAATGTCGCTTCGTGGAGGATCTGGATGTCATCCAAAGCCGAGGTGTAGTCGCCTCCCGAACGGACACCGACAAAGGACAGGTTATGATTCCCAGGGACCGTGCAGTCGTAGTCCACAGTGAAGGTACGCCACACGTCATCCGATTGAAGTGTGTTCGAAACCCTTCCCAGCGATACGTCATCCATTCGGACTTCCACATCATTGGCCTCATAGCCCAGCCCACGCCGCACCAGGGAAAAGCGGATGGTATAATTTCCCGGTTCGGGAAAGTTTTGCGTCCGGGCGACAAAGGAACCAGGCAAATTGCGCTGAAGGAATGCAGCCTGGGTGCCCTCTGGAGCCGTGGCCGAAAACCACGGGGACCCGTTTCGGGCAACGCCCGCGGCATTGCCAATCGTCCAACCCGTACCACCGGGACTGAACGCGGAGGCCGCAACACCCAGCGCCGGCGACTCAAAACCTGCGTTGGTGAGCCCAGTCTCCACCGCGCCCAGCACGGATGGAGAAGGCTGCGCCACCACTGAAAAGTCCGACGCATGCCCGCCCTTCACGGTAACCATGGGTGTGCCGTTCAGGAAGAGGTCGGCATTTCCCAAGTTCCTCACGGTGAATGTCAGCGTCTTCACACTGCTGGTATCGACGACCCCGAAGTCCTGGGCATCCCCGTCCGCCAGGCTTCTCCCAAGGGGCTGTTCAACGGCAATTTCGGGCGCGATGCCCATCCCGGTCAGCGTGACCTCGAAGGGGTTCTCATCCGGGTCATCGCTCGAAATGTGAAGAACCGCGGTCCGAAAGCCGTATCCCGAGGGTGCAAAACGGACCTCAAACGGCGAATCCCCGCCCGCGTCAACCGAGGCCGCGGGTCCCGCCGTCACGCTAAACTGCGCAGCGTCTACGCCATCAATGGAAAGAGCCACCCCGGCGAGGTTCCGGTTGCCCACGTTGCGAAGTTTGAAGCTGAGGCTCGATCCCGTTCCAACGGGAACACCACCAAATCCCCGAAGGTCACCGTCGGCGACGCCGATTCCCGCGGGCTGCTCCAGATCGATTTCCGGTCTGAAAAGCAGGAGGTTTCCCATGCGGAATTGCCCGGGACGAAACGCAAACAGGCGCACTTCATCCAAGCTGCCTATCCACCGGCTCTCCGACGGAAGCAGTGGATCGGCGCCGAGCGCAAAACCCGGCCCGCCGTCGGGCGCCAAGGGGGCCACCAGCGTCGTACCGGACGCCATGCCGTTGACGTAAAAGGTCGAAACCCCGCCATCCCGAACCACCGCAAGGTGAGTCCATTGATTGACCGTGACCGGCGCAGAACCAAATACCACCTGTCCCCCGTACAACACCTGGAACGTCGCCCCATTCTGGAATATTCCCCACCCGCTCCTGTCCGCCGGACCGTTATAGAGGATAAAACGCGTTCCACTGGTTGTGGTTGGTTTGACCCACGCCTCAAAGCCAAAGTTGTCAGTAAACACAGGCCAGGAGGAACTCTTCCCGTATGCCACCCCACTGGACCAATCGAGCGAGAGGAGGCTCTCCTGTCCTGCGGCGGTGTCCGACGAATAGGTGGGCGTCCCGAACAAGGCGAGCGGCGTCCCGCCGAGACTGTTGATCGTCGACGACGCCACTCCGCCAACGGCAGCTCCCGGGTCGAGTTCTCCCAGGCGATAGTGCACCAGTGGGACAAAGTCCGTGGCAAACAGTCCCACGGGACCATAGGTAATCCCCGCCGAGCTGACGGCATAAGGCCGGAACACGTAGGCGGTCGCGGGTTCGAGTCCCGCGATCGTCGTCGCAAAGGTTCCGGAGACCTCGGATACCTTGACCTTCGTGACGGACGTACCGGCAACGGTCGGAAGCTCGTTTTGGGACAACCGGGAATAGACGATGCCGCACTCGGTGACCCGCGAGCCTCCCTGCTCTTCGACCGTCCCGCCCACCACCGCGCTTTGACTCTCAAGCGAGGTCACGGTTGACCGGCTCACCTTCGGTGGGATGCTCTTGAAGAGCAGGTTGGTGACGTTGAACTGCCCGCCTGGGAACTGGGATAGGCGCAACTCATCAATTTGGCCACCGAAGCGAAAGATGAAATTCGGGCCCTTGCCCACGGTAAATACTCCTCCATCGAGGCTCAGGGGATGCCTCGGACTGCCCGCGGGAAGACCGTTGGCGTAGAACGTGACCTTGCCATTGTCGCTGACCAGGGCCAAGTGCGTCCATTCGGTGAGCGACGCGGGCGCGTATCCAAAGTCCTCACCGATGTAGTTGGCGAAATGCGTTGTGTGACTGGACGCCTTGTATACGCCATGGTCCAGGCAAAGGCCCCAGCCATTCAGGGCACTGCCGTTGTAGGCGATATACTGAAGTCCACTCAACGAACCCGCCTTCACCCAGGCCTCCAGGCAGAAGTTGTCCGCCCAGGGAAAAAACACCCCTGACAGGGCGTAGGCATTTCCATTGGCAAAATCCAATGATCGCGAGCTCCCAGCATCCGAGGAAGACGCCGGCGCGACGTGGGTCGAATAGACCGGTTGGGCAGTGATGATATCCCCGCCGAAGGTCGATGGGTTGACCACGGGTATCGAGTGGTTTCCAACACTGTCGACGAGACTCACGGCTTCGGATCCCGAGGCGGCCATGGAGTAGTTCGCACCGTCCATCTCGCCCATGCGGTAATGGGCGAGCACCTCGATCGTCTCGTTTCGGGCAGTAAACGTCCGGTCGGATCCCACGCCTACACCCGCGCTGTTGGTGGCGACAACCCGATAGTGATACTGCGCGCCCGGGGTCAGCCCACCCAGAACGGCAGTCACAGGCGCGACTTGGAATCCCGCGGGAAGTGGCGATGCCAGCACTGCACTGCCATAGTTCGCGGAGAGGCCATACTCGAAGGCCACGCTGGTGGCCGCTCCATTGGGGTTTACCACCGCATAAACTGTTTCGTGGGTACTGTAGGCCCCGCTGAACGCCGTTCCCGTCTCCACCGTGGGAGCCGTGATTGCGGCATAAAGCCCGGGGATTCCCAGGAACAGGGACGCCATCCACAGCAGGAACGCCAGCGCCCCGGGCGGCGGCAACGGAGCCAGGCACCGCAGGCCCTCAGGCCGGCGAGGAGGATGATCTGGAGTGGACATGGGATTTACAGCGTTGGGTGGGTCTGGGAAATCGTGGAACGAGTCCGGTCCGGCGGGGCGTCCCCGGCGCGGGACGAGGTCGGGGCGGACTCGGAGGCGTGGATGAATCGCCCCACCTCGAGGAGGTTGTCCTTGGAGAGACACGCGAGGGCCCCGGATTCGAGGGCGCCCTCCCTCAGTTCCCGATCATCGAACTGGGTGACGATGACGATGTGCGCCCCCGGATGCCGGGCCAGGATGTTGCGGGTGGCGGCCAGTCCGCCCACCGGCCGCATTTGCACGTCCATGATGACCCAGTCCGGACGACACTCCTCAAAGGCAGCCTCAGCCTCCCCGCCGTCCGCGGCCTCGTGAACCTCGTCCAGCGGTGTGGTCAGCAATTCCCGCAACTCCCGGCGCATGGGAGCATGGTCATCGACAATCAGGAAACTCCTGCCGGGGCGGTTCACGGCCACCAGACTGGCTGGGGCGCAGGATCGTGGGCATCGGGTCGAACACGCAGGAATGGGTCCGGGGGAACACCTGCGTGGAAACACGTAGGCCCAGGCCCCGGACCGGACTCAGGGCCTGTCCGAACGAATTGCGGGACCGTCCCGACCCTTCACCCAAACTTCGAGCCACCCCTCACAGGTGCGTTTTGTGGTCGAACGCGAACTTCAGCAGGCTGTGGCTGCCGCTCAGGTGCAGCTTGTGGCTCATGTTTTGCCGGTGCGTCTCGACCGTGCGCGGACTGATGTCGAGCGCCTCGGCAATCTCCTTGGTCGTTCGGTCCTCCGCAATGAGCCGGAGACTGCGACGCTCCGAGGGGGTGAGCAGTTCAAGGCCGGGCTTCTCGCGCCGCAGCGCCGCCGCCTGCTCGCGACGCCGGACCAAAAGCCCCGCGATGGGGGCACTGATGAAACTGCCCCCGGCGGCCACGGCATGGACGGCGGTGAGCAGGTCCTCCACCGCACTCTCCTTGAGGACGTAGGCCTTCACGCCGATCTCCATGGCCTCATCAAACAGATCCTCGTCCTCATGCATGGTCAGCAGCACAAGCTTCACCGGGGACCCTCGTTCGCCCAGGGAGCGGGCGACCTGCAGGCCGCTCAACTTCGGCATGTTGATGTCGAAAACCGCAATGTCCGGACGCAACTCCTCGACGAGCCGGAGGGCGTCCTCGCCATTCCCGGCCTGTCCGGCGAGACGCAGCGCCCGATCCTCCCCGATGACGTCGCAGAGCCCCTTTCGGAAAATCGGATGGTCATCGGCAATGAGCACGGAAAGCGCGGACTTCATCTTTGGAGGGGCACCGATACGGTGACACAGGTTCCTTCTCCGGGTCGCGCATCAAATCTCACCTGGGCGGACATGGTGCGCGCGCGTTCCCGGAGGCTGGAGAGGCCGAATCCCTCCCGCGAAGGGGCGCCGTCGGATGGTTCGGACCACTCGAAGCCGCATCCGTCGTCCCGCACCCGCACCACAATCCGGTGCTCATCCCGGGTCACGGTCACCGAACATTCGTCCGCCCCCGAGTGCTTCACCACGTTGTTCAGACTCTCCTGCACGATTCGATAGAGGTTGATCTCAAATTCCGGGGGCAGCACGCCGCGCAGCTCGGCCAGATCCGTCGTGAACCGGATCGGGGACGCCGCCGCAAGCTTGCGCACCATGGCGCCAATCGCCTTCGTCAATCCGAGCTCATCGAGCTGGTACGGGCGGAGGTTCTGCGAAATCTCCCGGACTTCCCGGAGCGCGTTGCTCGCCATGGCGGCCGCTTCGCCCAACTGGTCCGCCAGCTTCTCCGGACGCCCCGCCTGCTGCTGCGCCAGTGCCACGCGGCTTTTGATGACCAGCAGGTTCTGCCCGAGGCTGTCATGCAGTTCCCGCGCAATGCGCTGCCGTTCCGCTTCCTGGGACGCGATCAAACGACGGGAAAATTCCTCCTGCACCCGCCGAGCCTGCGTGAGGGAACGGACCCGGGCGCGGTACGCTCCCAGGACACCTCCCGTCAGCAGGAACGCCAGTGCCGCCCGGAACGACCCCGTCTGCCACCACTCCGGCAGCACCCGGAACTGCAGATCCGCACCCTTGGGGTCCCAGATTCCGTCGTTGTTCGCCGCCACGACCTGAAAGTGATAGCGGCCCGGCGCCAGGCGGTGATAGGTCGCCACTCGCCGGGTCCCGTCCTCCTCCCACGCCGCATCCGATTCCTCCAACCGGTGGCGGAATCGAACCCGCTCCGGAGCCACCAGGCTCAACCCGGTGTACCGGATTTCAATGCGCTGACGCCCGGCCGGCACGACGATCTCGGGGTCCCCTGAAGCCTCTTTCCCCCGCCCCACACCGGAGGGGCCGTTTGAGAACACCGGGACTCCATCAAGGGAGACGTCCTCGATCACCGTCGAAGGCGGCACGGAATTGGGTCGCAACTGCCGGGGATCCACCACACTCACCCCCTTCGATGTGGCGAACCAGAGTCGTTGGTCGCGCCCGCGCCACACCGCGGGCTGGATGTTGACCGAACATTCACTCGTCTCGAGTCCATCCTCCACGGCAAATCGCCGGGGCAGCGGCCCCGTCCGGGGTTCGTCCGCCCACGCATGAAGACCCTCCCGGCTCATGCGAAAGATCCCATCGCTGGACCCGATCCAAAGAAACCCGGATTCGTCCTCGACCATGCTGGAGGGCCACCGCGGCAAACCGATCCGCTCCGGTTGCAGGGGTGTGAACATCCCGTCGCGGAAACGGAAGTATCCCCGGCCCGCCGTACCCACCCAGAGCGTCCCCTCGGAGTCCACCAGCAGGGTGGAGACGGAAATCGATGACCCGACGCCCGGAATGGGAACGCAGGTCCATTTCCCCGCCTCCCGGCACAGGAGCCCGCCCCCGCCAAGTCCCAACCAAAGCCGGGACTGCCGGTCCAAGGCCATGGAACGCACGGCGGCTTCCGGGGCGCTCCCCGGCAGCGGCTCCCGGACCAATCCGGTTCCGGACGCCCGCCACAATCCATTCTCGCGCCCCACCCACATTCCCTGACCCGGCTCCTCAAAGAAGAGGGTGACCGGCCTCCCCTTCTCCCCGCTGCCGGGCTCCACGATCCGGGTCCGGTCGGGCTCCCGCAGGAATACGCCGCCCCCGTAGTCCCCCACCCAGAGGTTGCCGCCGGAATCGCGACGAACGCACCAGAGATTGTCCGCCGCCGTCTGCAACACCGGCACCGGCTGCGGATCCGGGTTGAACGATTCCAATCCCGCCTGGGTGGACACCCAGATCCGGCCATCCGCCCCCTCCGTCACGGAACGCACGATCTCGCTGGCCATGCCCTCCGCCGCCCCGATTGTCCGGAACACCCGCCGGCTCAGTTGCCAGAGCCCGCTGGCCTCCGTGCCGATCCAGACGTTCCGCTCGGCATCCTCGAACAAGGCGCGGACGGACTCGGGCCGGGCGCTCCGTCCGATCGGGTAGGCGTGGTAACGTCCCTCCGGATCCAATCGCCAGAGCCCATGGTTCCACGTTCCCACCCAAAGGTTGCCCGCCGAATCCTCCAGCGCCCCGGTGCAGGCCCCAAACGAATCGGATGAAGGAACCCTTCGCTTCCAGCCATGATCCTCCCAGAGACGGACGCCCTGGTCCGTGACCATCCACACGCCCCCTCGTCGCGAGCGCGCCACCAGCCAGACCGCGCGAATGGAGGATTCCGTCGCCGCCAGCAGCGGCAGGAGGTCCATCGCATCCATGCGAACGGCCGTCCCCCGGTCCCGATACCAGGGAGTCCCATCGATATCCACGAGCACGTCGTCAAAGCTCCGCACCGATACCGCGCGTTGAGGCTCCGTGGGAACGAACGATCCGCCGGGGGTCTCGCGATACCAGGCTGAGGAATCCGGCACGGCGAGGTGCAACGAACCGTCGGGAGATTCGCCCCGCATCCCCAGTGGACCGTCCGGGAGGCCCGACGTTCCGTTGCCCCGGGTCACCCGACCGTTCTCCACCCACAACAGTTCGCCCCCCTTCATCACCACCGCGAGGCGTCCATTCCGGTCGCAGTGCATGGCCTCAACCGTGTTGTCGCCCTGGATGGCCCGCGTGTTTCCGTTGTCGAACACCGTGAACCGCACACCGTCAAACCGCACGAGTCCCCGGTAGGTCGAGCACCACAGATAACCCTCCGGCGTCTGGACGATTTTCGTCACCGAATTCTGGGGAAGCCCGTCCTCCACGGTAAATTTCCGAAGGACGTACTCCTTGGACAGATCCTCCCAGGGCACCGCGCGGCCCGGCATTATCCCGGCCAACAAAAGCCAGACCCCGATCCAGGCGATCCCACCCCACGCACCGCTCCGTCCCCGGCTCCTCCAGGTGCGGAGTGCACGGGCCATCCCCTCCGCGATGCACGCAAGCACACGCAGGCGGGACAGGTTCAGGATCAAGTCAGATCTGTGGTCCAAGGTGGAACGGTCAACGTGGGGGCAATGACACACCGCCCTCCCGGGCGGGTGTGTTTGCAGGACTCCAGGCGGGAAAGTGCGTAAGCGGTCGCCCGGAATCCAGCAGGTTTCGCATCGCGTTTACAGGAGGACCTCAGACTGCACGCTCAGCATCCACCGGGGACAGGACATCGATCACCAAACCCGTCGGCCTCCGGACTCCACGAGTGTCCTGACCCTTGCGAATCCCTGAGCCGGTCAACGGGAAGGCGACTCACCTCCGGCGATCGCAAACTCCACGATGAACGTCGCCCCGTGGCCCAACTCGCTTTCGCACCACACCCTGCCGTGCATGGCCTCCACCATCTTCTTCACGATGGACAGCCCCAGTCCGGTCGAGTGTTCGCCGCCCGTGGGCTTGGCGCTCAAGCGGGCGAACTTGCCGAAGAGCTTCTTCTGATCCTCGGCACTCAGACCGGGGCCCTCGTCCTTCACTTCGCACCGGACGCCCCCGGGGGATCGCTTCAGCCGCACGTGGATATCCCGGCCCGGCGGTGAGTACTTCACCGCGTTGGAGATCAGATTCTCCAGGACCTGGACCGTCAGATTCGGATCCAAGCGGACGTTCACCGGACCGGCTTCGTTCCCGAGGTGCAGGCGCTGCTGCTTGGCGGCCGCACGCGGACGATGCGTTTCGACCGCCGAGGACAGCAGGGCGGACACGTCCGCCGGAGCCAGTTGAAGATTCATTTCCCCGCGCTCGATGGCGTTCACATCGAGAAGATTCTGCACCATCTCCACCATGCGCTGGGTGGCATCGTGGATCCGACCCAGCAACCCCGTCTGTTCCGACCGATCCATCGCTTCCTCCTCGATCAGCATCTCCGTGTACCCCTTCACCGCGTTGAGCGGGCTGCGGAGGTCGTGGGCGGCGATGCCCATGAACTCGTTCTTCTCGTCGTTCATCTCGCGCAGCCGTTCCCGGGCGTGCCGCAGCTCCAGATGTGTCCGCACGCGCGCCAGCAATTCGGGGGCATTGAACGGCTTGGTGATGTAATCCACCGCCCCGGCCTCAAATCCCCGGACCAGGTGTTCCATCTCATTGCTCGCCGTGAGGAAAATCGTGGGGATGCCCCGGACGCTGGGATCAGCCTTGAACCGGCGGCACACCTCCAGGCCATCCATCTCCGGCATCATCAGATCGAGCAGGATCAGATCGGGCACCTCCGCCCGCACACTCTCCAGCGCATCGGCGCCGCTCGTGGCTCCCATCACCTCATATCCCTCGCCCCGCAACATGGTGCCAACCACCTGCAAATTTCTGGGGATGTCATCCACGACGAGCACGCGCGAACGGGTGGGAGAAGCAAGGGAGTTCATGACAGGGACGCAAGGATCTCCGGAAAGCGCTGCAAGGTTTGGGGCAGCTTGCTGAAATCAAATTCCTGGGCCTGCTGTTCGAGCATCTGGGCGTAGCTGCGCAGCGACGGCCAGTGCCCGTCGTCCGCCGAACGGAGCAACCGCTGCGCGAACGCTTCAATCTCCCCCACGGACTTGGTCTTGCAGAGGCGCGGCCAGACGGTTTGCTCCAGATCGCGAAGGATCGCCACCAGTTGGGGACGGTTCGCAAGCACTGCGGCCGGCGCCGGTTCGGAACCCGCGGCACCGGCGTCGGGCGCCGCGTCGGCAACCGGGCGTGCCTGCACCGCCGCGGGTTTGAGGAACCGCTGCAGTTCCGCGACCAGCTCGGCGCGATTGAACGGCTTTCGGATGAAGCCATCGCATATCCGCCGCGCCTTCGCTTCCTCCTCCCTAAAGGACGACGCGGTCACCGCGATCACCGGGATGCGCTGCAACGCGGGATTCGCCTTCAACCGCTGCGTCGCCTCGTGGCCATCCAGCTCCGGCATCCGCATGTCCATCAGGATCACGTCGGGCCGGTATTTCTCCGCAGCTTCGAGTGCTTCCCGGCCATTCGTCGCCAGGTGCACGGTGTGCCCGGTACCTTCGAAGTAACCGGTGAGCAGGGTGCGGTTCAGTGCCACGTCGTCGGCCACGAGGATCGTGGCCGGGGCGAACTGGGTGAAGTCGCCCCCGCCCCCGGTGACGACGGCGTCAGACTCGGCGATTTCGGTGATCGCGATGTTGGGGAAGGTGAAACGGAACGTGCTGCCGTGGCCGGGCTCACTCTCCACGGCGACCCTCCCGCGCATCATCTCGGTCAGGCGCTTGGTGATGGTGAGGCCCAGGCCGGTCCCGCCAAACTTCCGCGTGCTCTGACCCGCCACCTGGGAAAACGCACCGAAGATGTGTTCCTGTTGCGCCTTCGGAATGCCAATGCCGGTATCCGAGACTTCCAGGACCAGGTGGACGCGCGTTTCATCAGGATCGTCGCCGCCGGCCGGACCCTGCGGCGGCGCGTCCCCGCCCACGGGCTCCGCCCAGGCACGGATCTTCACCTGCCCCTTCTCCGTGAACTTGAGCGCGTTGCCGACCACGTTGAACAGAACCTGTCGCAGCCGCACCTCATCCAGCATCAGACCGCGCGGCAGCCGCGGGTCGATCTCCGACAGCAGCAGGATCCCCTTCTCCTCCGCCTTGATCGAAAAGAGCTTTTGGATTTCGTCCACCAACCGCGGCACGCAGACCGGCTCGTATTGCAGCTCCAGCTTGCCCGCCTCGATCTTGGACAGGTCCAGGATGTCATTGATGAGTGTCAGCAGGGTGCGTCCGCTGGACGAAATCGCGTCGAGGTAATTGCGATCCTTCGACGCGGCCATCTGGGTGCGGAGCAATTCCGAGAATCCGAGGATCGCATTCATCGGCGTGCGAATCTCGTGACTCATGTTCGCCAGAAATTCGCTCTTGGCGGCATTGGCGGCTTCGGCCTGTTCGCGAGCGGTCTCGGCCGCGGCGATCGCGGACTCCAATTGCGCATTCTTGGCCTCCATCGCGAGCCGGCCCTGACGCTCCTGTTCGAGCAACTGCTCCCGCAACTTCTCCGCCTCGCGCTTGCGCCGGACAACCAGCGTCCGCGCCACGAACGCCCAACCCACCAGGCCCAGTGCCACCCCCCCCGACGGCGCCACGATCCACGCATTGGCAAACCACGGTGTGACGACGCGCAGGGATACCCTCGCGGGCTCGGAATAATTCAGATCGCGGTCAATGGACTGGACGAAGACGGTGTAGTCACCGGGCTCCTTGGGACTCCAGTCAAACTGGGTTGCGAGCGTGGGTTCGTTCCAGGCGGCGTCGCGTTGGGCAGGAGGCGCTTCAACCCTGCCGGGCACAATGGCTCTCCGATAAAGGCGGCGCAGAGGTTGCGTCCTGAAATCCACCGCACTGACGCGAAAGCCAACCCACTGTCCGGTGGGAATCGCAGGGATCGTCTCGGCGCTGCCGCGCTCCTGGTCCGTCTTGATAGCCAATTGCGGCGGCAACGTCCTTTGCCGCGAGGGCCGGTAGCAAGTGACCCCTTTCAGCGTTCCAATCCAATATACCCCGTCCTTGTCTTGGGTGACGGTACTCACCAACTGGGCGGGCAAACCGTCCTCCTCATCCAGCGGGAACCAGGTCACGCCGTCATACCGGAACACTCCCGTTTCCGAGGCGAACCACAGGAGGTCCTCTCGGTCGCGAAAAATTCTATTCACCCCTTCCCGCGGCGCAGGTCGGTCCGCTGTGCCTTCCAAAGCGGCGAAGTTGGTTCCATCAAACCGCGACACACCTGCTGACGTGCCGAGGTAAAGCAGTCCATCTGCGCCTTCCCGGAAGCAATCCACGAAATCGGACGGCAAGCCGCCACCGGTCGTCGCCATCGTGAATTGTTGAACCTCCGGGCCCTGGATGCGGGCCACGCCGTTTGTTAGTCTGGCGCCGGCGGTCCAGACGGTGCCGTGCGAATCCTGGTAAAGGGTAACGACCCCATTGGAGATGCCGGGGACGCTCTCGCCTGCCGCCGTTCCGTTCCAAAGTTCTTCCAACGGGTACTTGCGGACTCCCCCATATGCGTTGCCAACCCAAAGCGTTTTCTGGGAGTCAATATGGAGGCCGAGGTTAACGCCCCGCATGAGATCCTGGACGACGGGTGGCGACCGAAACGGCTTCTCTCCGCGCGCCAGCGCCCCGGGATCGTAATAATGGATCCCACCCAATTCGGGTGTCCCACCCACCCAAAGGCCACCGATTGCGTCGGGCAGAATGGAAGCCGCGCCGCGCTTCTCCAACCCCTCCGTACGGGCATCCACAAAGCGGTTGCTCCCTGGCTTCGCCACGCCCGGTTTGACACTCGCGAGGTAGGTGCCTGGACCCGAAATCCAGACGGTTCCATCCGTCGTGACGGAGTTGCTGAATACCGTGTCCTCGGGCAGGCCGTCCGCCTTGCCATAGTTCACGAAGGTCCCCTCCTCGTAGCGATAGAGTCCCAAGTCGGTGGAAAACCACAACGCCCCGTCCGTTCCCGGGCGAATCTTGGTGACCTCGGACTCCGGGGTTTCCTTGCCGCCCCCCATGCGGGCAAAGGTAAACCGCACCGGATCAAACCGCGTGATGCCTCCATTGAGATCCGCCATCCACAGCAGTCCCTCCGGCGCGGTGTAAATGGCGGTGACCACTTCGTCGATGGCGCTTTCCGCAGCGGCGAGATGTTCCAGCCGTCGCCCATCCCACCGTGCGACGAGGGAAGTCTCGTCCGATTTGTCCCGAAACCACAACACTCCGTCCGGCGCGACCTGGAGCATATCCTGAGTATTACTCCGGCTGACCTCGGCGACCTCCACCGCGTTGGTCCCGTCCACCCGCCACAGTCCCGCGTTCTGGGTCACGGTCCAGACGCGTCCCTGACGATCCACCGTCAAGGCCTTGTTCTTGTTATAGAGGGCATATTGGTCGATCCGCGGGATGCCCGGGATGGCGAGAAACGACCGGCCGTCAAAGCGGGACAATCCTTCGCGCGTCCGCAGCCACAAGACTCCATCCGGCGTGGCGGCCATGTCGAACACGCGGCCCGAACCCAGTCCGTTGGTGCCGCTGGGAAAGTGTTGAAGGAAGCGACCGGTCGCGGGATCAAACCGCGAAGCACCTCGCTCCGTACCAAACCAGAGCACGCCCCCGGGTTCGGCGTGGATGCAGAACACGCGATTGTCCACGAGTCCATCGCGGGCGGACAGGTTGCTGAACTTGAGTCCATCGTAGCGCGAAACACCGTTCTCGGTGGCCAGCCACAGGATCCCGTCCGGCGCGAAATACAGATCGTGAACCTTGTTGCTGGGCAGTCCGTTGGCCGTGGTATAGCGACGCCACCGCCCCTTGCGGAATGGCGCCATCTGGAAATCGACGCTGAGGGTCTGCCCCGCTTCCACCCGCAGGACTTCGCCACCGCGATACTCCATCAGTCCTTCCGGGTGGTGGATTCTCACCTTGTAGTCGCCAGGTCGGAGATTGGAAAAGCGGTAACCGGGCGTGCTGTTGGTCGTGAGGGCGGTGGCGGCGAGTCCCGGCGTGGCAAGTGTTCCCACCGACCGTGGTGGCGCGTCGGCCCGGACCGCCTGGACGATGACCTCCGGGATCGGCGAACCGTCGAAGGCCGTGACCTTGCCTTCGATACTCACTGCGGGGGCGATCGTGACGTTGACTTCCTTGCGCTCCAAACCGGAACACTCCACACCCATCACCCAAGCTCCCAGGTCCCCCTTTTGAACCTGGAGGTCGAAGGTGCCCCCGACTTGCTCCGTCCGGAGCACAAACGTATAGCCTCCATCCGGACCCGACCGGGTGGTGGTCACCTCCTGTCCCCCGCGCCAAAGTCGAAGGATGGCATTGGGCACCGCGCTCCCTTGAAGGTCCGTCGTCTTTCCGGAAAGGACGGTGGGCGCCTTAATCGACAGGCGCGCGACTTGGACGACCTTTGCGCCCCCACGGAGGGTTCCGTGGTGGGCGTTCGTGGAGGAATCCCGGGCGGTGCCATCCGCAAAATTC
>JAEUHD010000303.1 GCA_016793645.1 Verrucomicrobiales bacterium | reverse complement strand
GGTTTCCCGATATTCCATGACCCTCAGCACATGGGTCTGCTCGTAATAGGCAAAGTGGTTGGGGGGCAGATAGGTGAACGGAAGGCTGAGGTCGGACCCGACCGGCACCCGGGTCTCCGACAGGTCTTCGAGTCGCAGCATCACCGGATTCCTGCCGACAGCGTCCGTCGCGATCGCCAGACCTGGAGCATACTCGGCCATCGCGCTCACCTCGGAAGGCATCGGTCGATGCCCGTAGGAGGACCGCCGGCCGGAAATGTCCCAAAGCAGGATGCGCCCGTCCTTGCCGCCGCTGGCCAGGGTCAGCCCGTCCGGGCTGAAGGCCACCGTGTGCACCTCATCCTCGTGTCCGCGGAGGATTTTCGTCTCCTTCCAGTGAGAGGTTTCCCACAGGCGAATGGTCTGGTCCGCCGCTGCCGAGGCGAGCCAGCGACCGTCCCGGGAGAACGTCACCTCGCCCACCCAGCCGGTGTGCCCCTTGAGTTCGGCGAGCGGCCTGCCGGTCTCTGCCTCCCAAACTCGAATCGTGTCCTCGGCGAATCCCGTGGCGGTGACCAGGACCTTGTCGTCCGGCGAGATCGCCAGCGACGACACCCCGTAGTCCTTTCCGAGGTCCGCAGACCACAGGGTCCGGCCGGTGGCCGGATCCAGGCAATTCACCGTCAACTGCTGGGAGCTGCGGTCCTTGTGGCTCAGGAACAGTCGTTTGCCGTCGGACGAAACGCGGGCCGCCCCCGTGTGCAGATTGGCGCCCGAGGTGGCGTGGGAGCTGATGGCACTGCCCTGCCCGAGGTCGAGTGTGACCGCCGAAGGCCCGGCCTGACCGTAGGTGAACGCCAGCACACGGGAACCATCGGGCGTGAATGCGAGGTCCCGGATGGCATTCTTCCCCTGCCACAGGACCGATTCGCCACCACTGGAGAGATCGTGCAGTTTGAGAATTCCCCAGTCCGAAGTGGCCGCGAGCAGGTTGGATCGGGGCGAGAACGCGACATGGGCCGGGTGATCGGAGGTCTTGAGCTTTCTCAGAAGCGTGCGGCGGGCGACGTCCCAGAGTTCGATCCGGCCGTCTGAATACCCTGCGGCGATCTGGGTTCCGTCCGGCGAAAAGCTAACCGAGAAGCCGCGGGCGGATCGCTTCGCAAATTGCGCCAGGGCGTCGCTGCGGCACTGGTGCCACAGATAACGCCACTCCCAGCCCCGGAGATCCTCCTCGTCACCCTGGGGGCGATGACGCTCGAGCAGCCGGCGGGCGCGTCCCAGGTTGTTCTGGTTCACCGCCTGCTGTGCCAGATTCATGTCGGCCGCGTAGAGCAGGCGGCGGGAGTGTTCGCGGCTTGCGACAGCGCTTTGCGCCTGGGCGTCGGCACGGGAACGTTCCGCTTCCGCTTCACGCTGCTTCCGCTGCGCCTCCTCACGCTGGGTTGCTTCGGACTGCCGGGCCACTTCCGTTTCCTGCTGGGCCCTCAGCGCCTCGAATGCCTGCCAGGAGCTGACGGCGATTCCGGCCATCAGGGCCGTGATGACCGCCGTGACGGCGGCGAACACCAGCTTGTTCCGTCGGATTGCCTTCTGGATCCGGTAGGCCGTGCTCGGCGGACGGGCCACCACCGGTTCGTTGGCCAGATGCCGCTGGAGGTCCGCCGCCAGGCCGTTGGCCGTGTCGTAGCGGCGGGTGCGGTCCTTCTCCAGACACTTCATGACGATCCAGTCCAGGTCGCCCCGGAGTTGATGCACCAGCTTGCCCGCATCCGTTTGACGACGCTTTCCGGCCGTGGTCCGGGCGTCCCCCGGGAGGGTGTCCAGCTTGGTGGAGGGCCGCTGGGGTTCCCGTTCCCGGATGATCCTCCGCAGCGCGTCGAAGCCCCCCTGCATCATTTCCCGGGCGTCGAAGGGGGTCTGACCGACGAGCAATTCGTAGAGCAGCACGCCCAGGCTGTAGATGTCCGCCCGGGTATCAATGTCCAGGCTGCTCATCTCCGCCTGTTCAGGGCTGATGTACGCCGGGGTGCCGATGAACTGCTGGAACTGGGTGAACACCGTCTTGTCGGTGAGTTCGGCCTGGGTGGCCTTGGCGATGCCGAAGTCGATCACCTTGGGAACGGGCGCACCGTCGTTGACCGTGACCAGGACGTTGGAGGGCTTGATGTCACGGTGGATGATGCCCTTCTGGTGCGCGTGCTGGATGGCGTTGCAGACCCGGATGAACAGGTCGAGACGCTGGGGGGTGGTGAGCTGGTGCTGGTCGCAGTACTCGGTGATCCTGGTCCCGCGGACCAGTTCCATGACGAAGAAGGGGCGTCCGGAATCGGTGGTGCCGGCGTCGAAGATGCGGGCGATGTTGGGATGATCCATCAGGGCCAGCGCCTGGCGCTCGGCCTCG
>JAEUHD010000283.1 GCA_016793645.1 Verrucomicrobiales bacterium | reverse complement strand
ACGCCTGCGGACGGGATCGCCCGGGGATCGTGCGAAGCTCAACCGCGCCGCCGTCCTCCTGGGAATTGGCATGACCCTGCTGCAGGCCCTCGTCTTCGAGGGAATGTGGCGGTCCCTGGGTGACGGTCCCGAGGCGGGGGGGTGGATCCGAATGACCGTTCTGGTGGGCGTGACGTGTCTTCTCGTGGGGTTGGCCGGGATCGTGGACCGGGAGGGGGTGGGTACGGGATGGGTCGTGGTCCTGACCTCAACCTTCCTTGCGGAAACCTTCGATGTCTGGGGGGACTTCATCCGGGCGTTTGGGGAGGCACCGCAGGATGGGGCCGGGCTGCGGGTCGGTTTGCTCGCTTCGGTGGCGTCCGTCGGGGTGATGTTCTGGATGTTCCGGGGTGGACCGCTGCCCACGGGCGATGGAACCACCGACCACACCCGGCTCGGCCGCCCGGCGTGCGGCCTGACTCCAATCACGCTGACCAGCTCCGCCATCGCCGTGGTCGCTGCCGCCCTCCAACCGGTTCTGCAGATGAACGAGGCAATTCGAACCGTCGAGCGCTTCCCGAAGATGCTCGTCTTCCTGAGCATCGGTTTCGCGATGGTCTGGACGTACCTCTTTCAACGGCCGGTTTACGTGGCGAATGCCTGGAGGCGTTTGTATCCGGATCCGCCGGAAGGGATCCCCTCCCTGAAGCGCGTGGTGCCCGAATGCGTGCTGTTCATCGCAGTCCTTGCCGGACTCCACGCCTGGATCGTTTTCCGACTGGGGCCGGCGTGGAATGGCTATCTTCCCAGCCTGTGGCTGCTCGTGGGAGTGGGCCACGATCTGGTGGAGGAGATTCGTTTTCGTCGCGGATGTCCCACGGCGACCCGCGTCTGGGAGATTCACCAGATGTATGCCGTCGCTCCGACGGTGCGGCTGTTGGCGTCCGAGGGAATCCCGGTCTTCGCTGCGGGCGCCCGTTTTCGAGCGCTGATGCAGTTTTTCGGACCCTATGCTCCGGTCCGGATTCTTGTGCCCTCGGACGTTGCGCCGCGGGCCCGGGCACTCGTGGACGCCCGTTGGTTTGGACGCGAAGTCGCGTCCGTCGCCGGGGACGCCCGGACCTGAAGTCAGGGCTTCGGAACCGGCATTGGCGGTGGTGCGCAGAGGGCGAACTGGGCGGGATCCAGATGCCGGATCGCGCACGAAAGAATCTCCATGGAAACCGGAGTCGGTGAACCATCGGCGCTATAGCGCCTCCGGAACGTCTCCTGCACAGGGCCGGGCACCCGAATGCCGGCAGCGAGCGACGTGAGGTATGCAGGGGTCAGTTGGGCGTCCGGATAGCCCCCGCGGAATTCGTATTCGAGTTCCCAGGGGTCGCGCGCCCCCTTTTCCCGCAGGGGAAGGCGGCGTGTGAGATAATTCGTCACCGCTCCCAGTTGGGCATCGCGTAGCAGGATCTGATACGCCGGATTGTTTCCGAACACCGGACTTACCGCGGGGACCACCTTGACCAATCCGCCGGTCCCGGACTCGGCGTTGAGGATCCGGAAGTCGTCCATGTGCAGGTGGCCGGCGACCGAAAACCGGATCCGGGACTGGTGTCGGCGCAGGAGTTCCACCACCCGCGGGGTCCAATTCGTTCGCCACAAGGGCTGGGCGACTCCCCCAGCCTGATGGGTTTCGAAGTCATCAATTCCGGGGGGCACATGCATCAACAGCCATACCTGTTCCCGGGACTGTTCCGCAGACTCCAGCGTTTCCGTGAGCCACCGGAACTGTTCCCCGCCCGGGTCCTGGGAGTCGGATCCGCAGGCGTTGCGATACTGGGGAGTCCACACGATGGTGTTGAGGGCGATCAACCGGGTGGATTTGGGAGCGGGCAGGGGGACGGAGTAGTAGCCCGCCGCGGGAAAGGTCCTGAAGAACGCCGCCCGGTTGGTTTCGTCTCCGAAGGCCGGCTGGATCAACGGAGCCCAGAGTTCCGCGACCTGCTGGAGGAACGGGGATGCGGGCGTGATCTGGTAGTCCCCGCAGTCGGAGTCCTCATTGCCCAGGACGGGAAGGATCGGGGTGTCGGGAAACGCCCGGCGCACCTCGTGGGCGAGGAACTCCAGGACCCGGCGGGTGAAGGCTTCGAAGGCGGCGGGATCCGTGGCGCGGGATCGGGGGGCGAGGCGGTTGTAGTTGGTGTTCCATCGGTGGGTGAGGAAATCGCCGGGGAGCAGGATGAAGTCCGGCTTCGGGACCTGCGCCCGGGCGTCGTCAAGAGCTCCCCGGATCAGGGGCCACGGCGAGTCCATCCCG
>JAEUHD010000256.1 GCA_016793645.1 Verrucomicrobiales bacterium | reverse complement strand
TTGACCACCAACACCCACCGGGATTCCCCGCGGCGTCCCTCGACCGGAACGGAGAAAAGATCCGGACATTCCCAAATGCCGTTGGTGGAACCGGCGGGTCCGAAGTCGCTGAGGTGCGTCCATGATTTCAGGTTGGGGGACCCAAACAGCCGGATCTGTCGGTGGACCGGCCACGACACGGCCATGATCCAGCGACCCGAGGGGGGATGCCAAAAGACCTTCGGATCGCGGAAATCCGCCTCGCCCAGGTCGAGCACGGGATTTCCGGAATACTTCGTCCAGGTCCGGCCCCGATCCGTGCTGTAGGCGAGATTCTGGGTCTGGAGCGGACGTCCGGTATGGTGTCCGGTGTAGATCGCGACGAGGGGCGGCTTCCCGTCCCGGCCGAAGCCGCTGGTGTTCCTCCAGTCCACGACGGCGCTTCCGGAAAAGATCATGATCCCGTCCGCCTCGGGAATGGCGAGGGGCAGGTGTTCCCAGGACACCAGATCCCGGCTGACGGCATGGCCCCAGCTCATGTGGCCCCAGCGATTCCCGTAAGGGTTGTTCTGATAGAAGAGGTGGTATTCCCCGTCGAAGTACACCATCCCATTCGGATCATTCATCCACGTTTCGGGCGGAGTAAAATGGTATTGGGGACGCCACCGTTCGAGGAATGTCGGGGCCGGGTCACCGGACACGGATCCTAAGACCGAGGCGATCAGGAGCCCGAGGATCCCGGCACGCCCGATCCAATTCGGTGCGCACGGAAAGAGTGGGACGCGTTGCATGGAAAAATCCGGAAGGCGGTGACGGAATACCTATCCGGCGCGACGCCGGTTTCGGCGAGCCGGGAGTCCGGAGGCTGTCACAATCTTGTGCTGACAGGTTGGCGTCTTGTTCGATACAAGTTCGCGGCGTTCCCATGTCAGACAGCGACTCCAAACATCGGCGGGTCGGTCGTGAATTGGAGGAGGGAATTCTTTCCGGGCGGCTCCGCACCGGGGCGCGTCTTCCCAGCGAGGCGCAATTGGTGCGGCAGCACGGGGTTTCCCGACCCACCGTCATCCGGGCGTTGAATGATCTGGAAGCGCGGGGGTTGATTGATCGCAGGAAGGGGGCCGGCAGTTTTGTCCGTTCCAAGGGGAACGCCCGCGAGACGGGACGGCAGTTGGGGCTCCTGATTCCCGGACTGGGGCAAACGGAGATCTTCGAGCTGATCTGCGGTGAACTGGCCAGCCTCGCGCGCGCCGAGGATTTTGGGCTCCTCTGGGGCGGTTCGGAGCATCCCCGTCAGGATGCGGGGCTCAGCCTTGAGCAGGCCCGGCAGATTTGTGACCAGTTTGCCGAGCGGCAGGTCGATGGCGTCTTCTTTGCCCCGTTCGAGCTGATTCCCCGGCGCGAGGAAGCCAACCGGGAAATCGGAGAGCGGCTTCGGCAGGCGGGGATCCCGGTGGTCCTCGTTGACCGGGACTTGGGGCCGTTCCCCAAGCGCAGCGATTTCGATCTGGTGGGACTGGACAATATGGCCGCGGGATACCTGCTGGCGGAACATTTCGTCCGGCTCGGATGCGAGCGGATCGCCTTTGTGGCGCGGCCGCATTCGGCGTCCACGGTCGATGCCCGCATTGCCGGGGTTCGGGAGGCGCTGGCCCGCCATGGACTCGACCGGGCCGTGGACTGGGTCCATGTCGGGGATCCGGGGGACCGGCGGTTTGTGAGGGGACTGATGGCGGGGCGGCGATGGGATGCCCTGCTGTGCGCCAACGACCATACCGCGGCGGAATTGCTGCGTTTGCTGATGGGGGAAGGGTATCAGGTGCCCGGGGATGTCCGGCTCGCCGGTTTTGACAACGTGCGGTATGCGACGCTGCTCGCCCGTCCGCTGACCACGATTCATCAACCGTGCCGGGAGATTGCCGTCGCGGCGTTGCGGGCGATGCAGGATCGATTGGCGATGCCATCGTTGCCTCCGCGCAGCCAGTTGCTGACGCCCACTCTCGTCATCCGCGAGACCTGTGGAACGTATCCCACGACGGGAGTGGGGAAGCCGCGATCCCGTCCGCGATAGGAAATCGGACGCATCCGAGCCTCTCCGCTCCCGAACCCTCGAAGAAATTTCGAAGCGAGTTCATCCGGTTACCGTCCCACGCACCATTCCGAGGGTGCCGATGGCTCCCGGCGTCGTTATCCTTGGGAACTTCCCTTTGTTGCCCGCATGGATCCTGAGGATGTCCTACAACTGACCCGCCGCGATTTTCTGGTGAACACCGGGCGCGGGGCGGGCGGCCTCGCGCTGGCCTCGTTGCTGCAGCAGGACGGGCTTCTCGCGGCGGCGGGGCCGAAGGCAGCGCCGGGTGGCGGCTTTCGGGCACCCCATTTCGCGCCGAAGGCGAAGAACTGCATCTTCCTCTATATGGAGGGGGGCGTCAGCCAGGTGGACCTGTTTGATCCGAAGCCGAAGCTGACGGAGTTGAACGGTCAGAAGATGCCGGAATCGCTGACCCGGAACGTCCGGTTTGCCTTCATCCAGAAGGACAGCGCGGTGCTGATGGGATCGCCGCATCCGTTCCGGCGCTACGGGGAATGCGGCACGGAAATGAGCACGATGTTGCCGCACATCGGGGGATGTGCGGATGACATCGCCCTGGTCCGGACCCTGCACACGGAGGCCTTCAACCATCATCCGGGGGAACTGCTGATGTACTGCGGTTCCATGTCCCTGGGGCGGCCGAGTGCGGGATCGTGGATCAACTACGCGCTGGGGAGTCCCTCCCGCAACCTGCCGGGCTATGTGGTGCTGACGGCGGGACGTGCGCCCAGCGGCGGCAACACCATGTTCGGAAGCGGATTTCTGCCTTCAAGTTTTGCCGGGGTGATGCTGAGGGCCCAGGGGGAGCCGGTTCAGGATTTGGGACTTCCGGAGGGCCTGACCCCCGAGGAACGCCACCTGGGATTGGCGGCGCTTCGGGATCTGAACGGAATGCGGCGGAAGGTGGTCGGGGATCCGGAGATTGCCTCCCGCATCGCCGCCTATGAATTGGCGGCCCGGATGCAGGTGGCGGTGCCGGAGTTGACCGACCTTTCCCGGGAATCCGCAGCCACCCGTGCGGCCTACGGGGTGGACCGTGACGCGGGGGGATTGAAGACCCAGCGTGGCGGGGGACCGGAGGCCTTCCAGGGCTTTGCGAAGAATTGCCTGATGGCGCGACGCATGGTGGAGCGGGGCGTCCGGTTCGTGGCCATCCACCACGCGTCCTGGGACCACCACAATGACCTGGACACCGACCTGCTTTTCAACTGCCGGGTGGTGGATCAACCGGTGGGCGCCCTTCTGAGGGACCTGAAGGAACGCGGGCTTTTGGACGAAACGCTGGTGGTCTGGGCGAGTGAGTTCGGCCGGACGCCCCTCGGGGAGAACCGGGTGTCGTTTGGCGGGCGCGTCTCCGGACGCGACCACCATCCATTCGCCTTCAGCGTCTGGATGGCGGGTGGCGGAATCCGGGGCGGGCAGGTCCACGGCGCCACTGATGAACTGGGCTGGGGGGCGGCTCGGGATCCCGTCCACATCAACGACCTCCACGCCACGATGCTGCATCTCTTCGGTCTCGATCACGAACGGTTGACGTACCGGCACCAGGGGCGTGACTTCCGGTTGACCGATGTCGCCGGGGCGGTGGTGAAGCCGTTGGTGGGCTGAGGCGCAAAATCGCCCCTTTCCCCTTCGATGGCGTGGCCGACGCCTGCACCTCTCCGTCCACGGCTGCGGGCGAAGGGGAGTCTGCAGGTGACCCAACGGGAACCTCAGGGTGCGGCCGGACTCCGCGATGCGTTGGAAACCTCCACGGATCTGAAGTACTGGACTCCCGCCGCGCAACAACTGGCGGTCCCGACGGCAGGGCCGGCTGGGTTTTTCCGGCGGCGAATCACCTGGGGTCTTTTTCCGCGTTCCGGTGCCTTGATTTCCCTGAGCCCGCGGGGAGCGGTGGATTCGTGCTCTATTGGGGCGTGACGTTCCGCGGATCGCCACCGACGCAGCGATTGCCCTCCCAGACGGTGATCCGGGGTTGAAGCGTCAACTCCGTCGGCAACGCACCGAGCCACGGATCGCGATCAAGATTTCCTCCTCCCCCATTCAAGCGGAGGCGGACGGTGCGCTGGCCGTCACGAAGAGATCCGGGATGGACCCTGTCCCCGGCGAATGAGATCTCCAACCGGGCGCCCCCGCCCGGGACCTGACGTACGTCGACCGGATGCCTGCTGTCTCCGACGAGGGATACCGACAGTGAGGGAGGCGCGGTTGCCGCCCCCGCCGCGACGGGAATCCGGACGCTCAGGTTTGTGGAGGCCCGGGCGGGCCAGCGGCTCCGGTTGTGGAGCACCAGTTCCAGTTCCAAGGATTCCGGGGTGGCTTCGAGTCGCCGGGCGGCGACAAAGAACTCCCGATCCGTCGTTCGCAGGTCCTCGGTTTCATGGCGGACCTCCCGCGGGGGAAAGACATCCTCCGGCAGGGGCCTGCCCACTCCCCTCCCGTGGGCGCAGAGCCAGACCAGACTGGCGGTGAAGCCGGCATTGTAGTCGAGGGCGACTTCGTTGAACTGGGAGTCCATGACGTCCTGAAAGGGGAGGTCCGAGGCGTCCCACGTGTAACCTTCCTTCCGGACGAGTCCGCTGCGATTGGGGAACTGGTAGTAGAAGTCGCTGTCGGGGGTGCCCGGGACGGGTTGCCAAAGGCGGTGATCCTTTCCGCAGAGGAATACATCCTGATGATCCGGGCCGGCCACGAGGGCGCCATAGAGTATGTGGCGGTTGGTCCCGCGGTCGTCGGCTTTGTGGGGAATGAAGTGTTCGAATCCTGCCCACGGACCGTACGCGCCGCGATGATGCACGTGGTTGAACGGTTGGTGGCCGAATCCGACGAGATAGCTCCGACCATAGGGATTTGCTCCCAACGCATAATCCACCTGGGATTTCGCCGCCTCCAGATACTGGGTCTTCAAATCCGCATTGGAGCGCCCGGCCTTCCACCAGGTGTTGCCTTGGATCGTCGGGGCGCGCTCGACGTAGTCGCTGTAGTAGAGCGCAATGACCGCGGCGTTGTTGGCATGACGGAGGCTGCCGTATTCGTGGGCGAACCATTCGCGCAGACGCAGGCCCCCGGGGGTCCGGCGATACTCCCAGAATCGGGAGCAGTAGAGCTGCAATTCCGCGTGGAACCGTTCGTCCTCCGGCCGCAGGCGCATGAGATTGTAGGCGGCCTGCTTCCCAAAGTTCCCCGCGCCGTAGTCCTTCCACCAGTCGTGATTGGACTCCGCCTTGTATCCCTGCTCATAGACGTCGAGGGCGAGTGTGAGCCATTCCGTTCCGCAGTTCCGATCACGGCCTTGGGCAGCCCTCTGGAGCCACGAGGCCGCCGATACGATCTTGTCGAACGGGTCCGCCCGATAGCCGGTCTCCACGATCACTCCGTCCGACCTCAAAGCGAGGCGGCGGGCTTTGCGGATGCGTTCCCGCTCCGCTTCGGAAAGGCCCTCGGCAAGCACGGGGCCGGCATGGGCGGCGGCGAATCGGGTCAGCAGGGACGCCCGATCCAGAAGGACATCGGCAAACGCCGTGGCGTCGAAGTCCTGAAACCCTGGGCGGTTTCGAAGCAGGGACCCTTGTTCGCGAATCACCATGGAACTTGAGGCCATCGCGGCGGCCATCGCGGCGGGGATATCCGCTGCGGGTACCTGGTGGGTGATCCGTAAGGTCGGGCGCCGGGTCATCAGGGACGCCACCTCGGCGGCCGCCCACAGGTCGTGTACCCGGGGCGGTTCCACGCCCTCGCGTCCGCCGCAACCCATGACGACCTCGAGTTCAGTGGCCGGGTCGCGGCAATCGGGGTTCAGGACGCACTTGAGGAAGTACCGGTTCACATGGATCAACTCCTCCAGCAGCACTCCCATTTGGCCGGTTTGCAGGAATCCCTGCGGATACTCCACCGCGGACCAGGCCAGGGTCATTGCGGCGAAGCTCATGGTCAGGTTCGCCGTCCAATGATCCCCGGCGTCAAACCATCCGCCGCTCAGGTCCCGTCCGATGTCCTGTCCATCCGTCAGGCAGGCCGGACCCCGCCACTCGACGCGGTTGTTGGGGGAGAGGGTTCCCGACTGCTGTGCCTCGAAGAAGTACAGGGACTTTTGGAGCGCCTCGGCATAATTGAATTCAGGGACACCGGCGGAGGAAACTTTGATGAAGGCCATCACCAGTGTCAGGAGCCATACAGGTTTCATGGGGCGGGGCAGGGGGCGGGAACCGGAATTGGGACGACGGTGCTGGAGCCGCGCACCACGAGTCGTGTCGGAAGGTCCATCCGGCTTGGTTTCATCCTGGGGGACGCGATCCGATCGAGCAGGCGCCGGGTGGCGGCCTTGCCAAGGGCGGTGGGATCCTGGTCCACACTGGTCAGGTCGAGGTAGGCGGCGAAGTCGTAGTTCGCGTAGCCGACCAGGGCGAGGTCTTCGGGAATCCGGATGCGAAGGTCGCGAAACACCGGGAGGCACTCCGCGAGATGCCGGTCATTGGCGGCAAACAGGGCGGTGGGTGGATTCCTCCGTGCCAGCCATTGCCGAACGACTTCCGGGGCCGGTGCCGACCGAAAGGAATCACCGAGAACGAGACTGGCTGAGAAGGGAATTCGCGCCCGGCGGAGTGCGGTCCGATAGCCCCCAAGGCGATCACGGGCCGAACTGGTCGCGTCTCCGGCACCCCAATGCGCGATGCGCCGATGCCCTGCGTGAATCAGGTGGGCGACGGCTGCTTCAGCCCCCTGGCGATCATCACTGACCACGCAGTCCACGCGGTCGACGTGGGTATGGTCATCAATCACCACGCAGGGGACTCCCGCCTGCTCCAGGACATCCAGGCGGCTTTCGAGACTTGGCAGGGTTTCCTCCGAAGCCACGATCACCAGGCCCTCGACCTGATGCTGCAGCAGCATCTCGATCTGCCGTTGCTCGAACGCGGGGTCCCGACGGGTGTGGGCAAGGAGCACGTGCTGATCCCGATCCCCCGCCTCACGCTGAACGCCATCGGCGATCCGCGCGACGAAGCTGCTGGCGAGGGAGGGCAGCAGGAGCCCCAGCGTGCGGGTCCGCCCGGTGAGCAGATTTCGCGCAACCTGGTTGGGGCGGTAACCGAGCCGCTCCGCGGCGTCGCGAACCCGTGCGCGGGTCGACTCCGACAGGGCGATGTGCGTGCGCCCATTCATCACCAGGGAAACCGTGGCCGGGGACACCCCTGCCGCTCGCGCCACATCCCTGCTGCACACCTTCATCGCGGCAAGGGTCCCGATTCAGGGAACCGATGGCAAGCTAACACGTTTTAGTACGACAGGAAACCCTCCAGCTTTGCTGGAGGACCCCCGAAGTTTGACGGCTCCGGGAGTCCCCAGGAGTCTCCGCATCGTGAACTGCTCAAGGTGCACGAAAGGAGACTCAAATGAATGTTCAAGAAAGTCTGACCCACACAAAATGGGAATGCAAATACCACGTCATCTTCATTCCAAAGTGCCGGAGGAAGGTGCTGTATGGCCAGTTGCGGCGCGAGTTGGGAGGCGTATTTCGGCAGCTTACGGAGCAGCGGGAATCGCAAATCATCGAGGGACACCTGATGCCCGACCATGTGCACATGCTGATCTCGATTCCACCCAAGTATTCGGTGTCCCAAGTCATGGGGTACATCAAAGGGAAGAGCGCGATCCACCTGGCCCGAGTGTACGGAGGGCGGCGACGCAACTACGTTGGGCAAAACTTCTGGGCCCGGGGATACTGGGTCTCGACGGTTGGCAGAGACGAAGTCGCTGTGCGTCGATACATCCAGAAGCAGGAGAAGGAGGACCAGCGAGTGGAACAAATGGAACTGAAGTCGCTTTGAGCGACTAACGGAAAAATAACCCGCTTTGAGCGGTTCACACTCTTCCAAGCCTCCGGCTTTGCCGGAGGTCTCTGACTTGTATAAATTGGAGCAAAGCGAGCGGTGGCTTCTGCGCGCGAATTTCCGCCGGAAGGGCCTGACGCAGGCTGGGACGCCCGGGATGGGAAGGTGTGCCCCGCTATGCCAGGGGATGGATTTTTCGGACGGCTTTCAGCAACGCGTCCGCTTCGGCGTCGGTGCCCACGGTGATGCGCAGATAGGCGCTGACCTCGGGAGACCGGAACCATCGGACCAGGATCTTGGAGGCCCGGAGCCGCTCCAGCCATTGCTCCGCCGGTGGGCCCGGGGGGCGGGCGAGGAGGAAGTTGGTTTCACTGGGCAGCACACCCCAGCCGAGTCCGGTGAGTTCCCGTCGGAGCCGTTCGCGGGTGGCCAGGAGTCGGCGGAAATTGCGCCGGTAATGGGGCAGGTCCGCGAGGGTCGCCAGCGCGGCGGCCTGGCCGAGTCCATTGACATTGTAGCTGTCCCGGATGGTGTGAAGCGCGGCAATCAGGTCCGGGTGTCCCACAAGGTATCCGACGCGTTGGGCGCAGAGCGAGTAGGCTTTGGAGAAGGTCCGGGATACCAGGACGTGCGGATGCCGGAGCGCGAGGCCGAGGGCGTTTTCCCGGGCGAAGTCCACATAGGCCTCGTCGAGCAGCACGACGCCGCGGGTGGCGCGGCAAAGCGCGTCGAGATCGGACGTCGCATAGCCGCGTCCGCTGGGCGCATTGGGGGTGGTGACCAGCGTCAGCGCCGCGTGGAAGTCCCAGCGGCGGCGGCGCAGCTCCCGGACGTTGGGAAGCGCGAAATCGGGACCGAGGGCAAAGGGAGCCGTGTGGGCTCCATGGATGCCGGCGAGAACGGGGTAGAGGGAGTAGCTGGGCCAGAAGTACTGGACCGTCGCGCGGGAGCGGTCCCGGCGCCCGGCGGTGGAATCGGCGGGTTCAACGAAGGCGCGGATGGCCAGGGCCAGGAGTTCATCGGAACCGTTGCCGATGATCAGGTTTTCCACCGCGCAGCGATGGAGGCGGGCGAGGCGGGTGCGCAGGGCATCCGCGGTTGGGTTCGGATACAGCCGCAGCCGGCCGTCCACGGCTGCCCGGGTGGCGGCGAGGACCTTCGGGGAGGGCGGGTAGGGATTCTCGTTGGTGTTGAGCTTGATCAGTCCCTTCACCCTGGGCTGTTCGCCCGGGGTGTACCCGTGAAGATTCCGCACCAGGGGACGGACCAGCGATGCTGCGCGTGACGCCATGCGCGTGGGCATAGCATCCGGAGGGAGTGCGCCGCAAACTGCTTCCCACCGGAGATTCGCCGCCCGATCCATCCCCCGCTCACGGCGAGCGGGTGGGGGCGGCGGAGGGGGAATCGGACTGGACCCGCTTCAACTCCGGTTGTGCGAGCAGGAACTCGCGTCGTATGCGCAGGTGGAGCCGGCATTGAACAGTTCCACGTATTGGAGGTCGTCCAGTTCGTCCGGGGCGTGGTACAGGATTTCATTGATGACCACCTGGGCGCCGCCGCGAAGGGGCAAGGCGATCAGGAGAAGCAGTCCCGGCAGGCGGAAATTGGAATGGGTCATGGAAGGGGGCCGAACCCTGACGGGGGCCCGGAGGCGGGGGCCATGGTTGCAATCCGGTGACAACCGGACGGATCGCGGCTGGCGAAACTTGGGGATGCGCACGTTCGCGGCAAACGGGTAGGGGACGGGGATGCGTGCACGCTTCCTTGGGTTAAAGGGGTTCGGACGGGGGCGAGCCTCCGTTGCCTTCTCTCAAATCGAGTTGCTGGCGGTCTCGGCGATCCTGGCGACGCTGGCGGCCCTGATGCTTCCGGCAGTGTCGCGCGCGCGCGCCCATGCGCTGGCCACGGCATGCCGGTCCAATCTGCGCCAATGGGGAATTGCGACGGTCCTGTTTGCCGGGGACAACAACGGACTTCTTCCCCGCGATGGTTCACCCAATGGACGATCCACGGAGGAGGGGTGGTATGTGGACCTGCCCCGGGTCCTCGGCATCGCCCCCTATGAGCGGATGCCGTGGCGGACGAATCCGGTGGCTCCGGTGGGGAACTCGGTGTGGATCTGTCCGGCCAACCCCAGACGCAGCAACACGAACAACCTCTTCCACTATTGCCTGAATGAACATGTGAACGGTGCGGGTACGGGGTTGCAGGCGGTGTTGATGGACATCCCGGAACCGGCTCGGACGGTCTGGCTCTTTGACAACGGAAGGCTGGCTGCGGTGGCCGGCCCGAACAATGCACACACCAATGTCCACCGGAGGGGGGCGAATTTTCTGCGGTTGGACGGCCATGCGGAGCGTTTTCCTTGTGCGGCCTATTGGGACTTCAAGCTGGGGCGGGGCCGGACCAACAACCCGGAGTTGAAGTGGCATCCGTGGGAATGAGTCCGGCGTGGCCTTCGGGACGCGGTGGGTCCGTGGCCCGGCACCGGGGCGGTGGGGTGTGGCGGCGCGGAGGTCCCTGCCTTCCGCCGGCTCCTGGCGACCGAACTCCCCCCAGGGGATCTCAGTTCTTCGGCTGAATCTTCACCGTGTGGGTGACCGGTACCCGGGCGCTGGCTATGGCGGCGGCGAGGGGGGCGCGGGCCTTTTCGGTGAGGGCCACCGTGGCCTCCATGTCGGCGGCGCCCTCCTCCCCGTGGAAGAGGCTCTTGATCTGCTTGGTCTCGTAGGCCTGCTTTTTGGCAACCGCCTCGTCCACGCGGCGGAAGGCTTCGTCAAACGGCGTCTTCTCGAACTCCGCCACCAGGTTGATTCCCGCGGCGAGCTGTTGCGCGGTGAACGAATGGGTCTCGCCCCCCCAGGTGACGGCATATTCCTTGGCGGTGCCCTGGTTCACCACGAGGCGGAAGCGGTTGAACCGGTTGTTGAAATCGGACAGGGCGATGCCGGACCGCAGGGTGTTGTCGTTCTTGAGGTCCCCCGGGGGCGCGCAGAAGGGATAGCGGCTGCTCTTCACCGTGAGGTCGCCGTTGGTGAAGGACACGACGTCGTGGCCCCCGACGGCGGAGGCCTGGTTTGAGCCGAGGTCCACCGTGAGCGTGCCGAGGTCGCCATCGAGGCCGAGTGCCTTGAGGAAGGCCGCCGCCATGACGACATGCCCGGCCCAGCCCGGGTGCACGGCATCCTTGCCCGCGATTGCATAGTCGGGGGAGATGGAGTTGGTCGCCTTCCAGCCGAGGGTGAGCATGGGCCAGAACACATCCGCGAAAACCACGCCCTCCTCGGCGGCAAGGGCGAGATCAATGTTCCGGAGTTCGCACAGGTTGAGATTCATGTCCTCGGAACTGGCCTTGCTCCAGGGAACCTTGGGGCCGACGCAGCCCGGGGATCCCAGGACAAACCGGGCGCCCGCCTGCTTGAAGGCGTCGACGATGGCCTTCTGGTTCTCCCGGTACCATGCCCCGTTCTTCGGATCGAACGTTGTGTACCGGTGGTCGTTCATCCCGTAGCAGGTCGTGGCGATGGTGGGCTGAAAACGCAGGCAGTCGTTGGCCATGCGCCCCTTGAATCCCTCGGCGGTCTCACCGCCCCACCCATACTGCCGGGCCGTGATCCCGAGGTCCGGCATGCAGGCGGTGAGGTAGGTCTCCAGAATGCGCGAGTAGAGCTTCTGTTCGGTGATGGAGTCGCCAATGATGGCGAGGCGATCCCCCGGTTTGAGGAGCAGTCCGGTGGGCGCCGGGGCCTTCACCGGCGAGAACTTCGCGAAGACCGCGGGATCGGGCTTGGACTCCAGCTCGGCCGCGGCAAGCACGGGAGCGAGAGCGACCATGAAGAGGATCGGGGCGATGCGCATGGGAATGTTTTCCAACCGTGCGAGTCCGATGGCGTCGCGGTCAAGAACGCGAATCCGTCCGGATCCTCCCAGCAGATCGGGCGGACCCGTCCGGGCCTCACCGTTGGGCAGAAACCCTTCGGACGAATTGCAGCAGCAGCGGATGTCCCGGTTCCGCCATGGCGCCGTGGCCGTAGCCGCCGAACTCATGCAGGACGGTGTTGGTGTGGCCCACAAGACGCATCATCCGTGCGAAATAGGCGTTCTCCTCGTAGCGCCCCAGCAGTTCCAATTCCCGGTCGCCGCTAAGGATGAGCAGTGGAGGAGCGTCCGGGCGCGCGTGATACAGCGGGGCGTATTCGTCGATGACCGGACGGGTCTCCGGGATTCCGCGCTCGGCTCGGATGGTGAAGTGGGTGATGGCCTGTCCGCTGTACGGCGCCAGGCCCGCGATGGCGTTGGCATCCATGCCCTGGGCTGCAAGCCAGCGTTTGTCCAGTCCGACCATCGACGCCAGGTAGCCTCCCGCGGAATGGCCGCTGACGAAGATGCGGTTCGTATCCCCTCCAAAGTCTCCGATGTGCCGGAAGGTCCACGCGACGGCGGCGGCGGCGTCCTCAATGTACGCCGGCGCGTGGACCTGCGGACTGAGCCGGTACCCGGCGGCCACCACCGCAATCCCCTGGTTTTGGAGGCCGGACGGAACCGCCCGTTCCCCACCCGTCAATCCGCCCCCGTGGAACCAGACCACGGTGGCGAAGTTCGTGGTGCCGACGGGATGGTACACATCCAGACGGCAGCGTTCCCTCATCCCCTCCGTCGGATCGTTTCCGGTCCGGTACGGAAGGTTGGTTTCCATCTGATACTGGAAGCTCCGAGGCGCCGGGGCGGCGGCGTCCGCAGGCCCCCCGCCGATGCTCCCGGCGAGAATCAGGAGCACAAGGGTGGGGCAAATCCGGGCGGGGGAGTGCACGGGGAGATCCTAGGCGGGGCGGGTGGGGATGACATCCAGGAAGTGATGGACGGAGGCGTTTGCGGCTTGCCCGGGGAGGCGGGCTCGCCGTATCAGAGGCGGGTCCCCGATCTCGCGTATGAAGCCCTGCTTTGCCTCCTTTTCCGCCGTCACCCTTTCCCTCGGATTGCTGACGGGGGTTGCCTGCCTTGCCGCGGACTCCCAGCCGTTGCCCGCACAGCCCGGGGGGAAACTCCCCGGCAATGTCGCCATCCAGCTGGTCAAGGTGGCGGACGGATTGGTGGATCCCATCCATGTGGCGAGCCCGAAGGACGGGTCCGGGCGCCTGTTTGTCTGCGAACGCCCGGGCGTGATCCGGATCATCAAGGACGGCAAGGTGCTGTCGAAGCCCTTCCTCGACATCAAGGACAAGACGCTCAGTTCCTTCCTGGAGGAGGGCCTGTACGCCGTCGAGTTTCATCCCAGGTTCAAGGAGAACGGACTGGTTTACGTGTCCTACGCGGACCTCTGGTTCAACGGGGCGACCCTGCTGACCGAGTACAAGGTGTCCAAGGACAATCCGGACAAGCTGGATCCCGATTCCGCGCGCGTGGTGATGCACATTGATTTTCCGTACTGCAATCACCATGGCGGCAAAATGGCCTTTGGTCCGGACGGATATCTTTACGTCGGCGTCGGCGATGGTGGCTGGGAAGGGGACGTCATCAGTGCCGGACAGGATCTCCACACCTGGCTCGGCAAGATGCTTCGGATCGATGTGAACTCGCGGACCGCGGACCGGGGCTACAACATTCCGTCGGACAATCCGTTCATCACCCCCCTTCAGCAGATGACGCTCTTCGGGGTCAGCGAATTGCAGTTCTCCAAGATCCATCCCCGTGGGAAGCCGGAAATCTGGGCCTACGGACTCCGGAATCCGTGGACCTTCTCCTTTGATCGCCAGACCGGGGATCTGTACGTCGCGGACATCGGACAAAACCACTGGGAGGAGGTGGATTTCCAGCCGGCCGGGAGCAAGGGCGGTGAGAATTACGGCTGGAAGTTCATGTGCGGCAGCCATCCGTTTCCCATCGAATTGGAGAAGGAGGCCCCGCGCGTGGGCATCCTGCCGATCGCGGAGTACAGCCACGTTGATCAGGGGATCTGCGTCATCGGGCTCGGAGTCTATCGCGGCAGGGAGTACCCCTCCCTGGGGGGGGTCTATTTCGTCTCCGACTGGGGGTCGGGCAAGGTCTGGGGATTGAAGCGCGACGGCGCCGGGAAGTGGCAGATGCAGGAACTGCTGGACCTCGATACTCCGTTGCGTCCGACGGCCGGCGGCGAGGATGAGGCGGGGAACCTGTACCTGACCCAGGCCACGGCCAACTACGGGGGACCGGTCGATCCCTATCAGAGCGAACGCGGCGCGCTGTGGAAGATCGTCGCGGCGGACAAGGTTCCCGCCGGAGCCGTGGTGGCACCCCTCCAGAAGTAGCCCGATTGCAGGCGAGGGCAGGACTGCCCCGTCCGGATCCGGGAAAGGTCCGGACTTGGTTTTCCTGCCCGACGGGCCCGAGACTCCGCGCACATGAATCTGTTTCGTTGCCTCCGAATGGCGGCCTGTCTGGGAACCCTGGCGGGTATCGGGATCTGCGCCCAGGAGAAGCCGCCGGCCCATGACGCATCGGCCCACGGGGCGTCCGGACTTAAAAAGGAGTTGATCGAGGGCATCACCGAAGCGGACTTCCTGAGGATGGGAGAAGCGCCCAAGACGGTGAAGATCACGCTCGTGGCGGCCTACACTCCGGCGAACTACGGAATGAACTTCAACGGCTCCTTCAAGGGCAACGCCACGTACACCATTCCGACGGGATGGACCGTGGAGGTCACCTTCATCAATCCCAGTCCGGTTCCCCACAGCGTGCTGGTGGTGGAGAAGGAAAAAACCAGGAAGGTGCAGATGGGGGAGCCGGCGTTCAGCGGAGGTTCGATCCCGAATCCGGTTCAGGGCATGAGTCTCAACAAGGCCTCGTTCAAGTTCACGGCCGGGGAGGCGGGGGACTATGCCTTCTGCTGCGGATTTCCGACCCACGCCCTGAGTGGCCACTGGGTGGCGCTGAACGTCCGGGATGACGCGAAGGTGCCAACCTTGAAAGTGGGCGATGCACCGCCGCGCGAGGCCGCGAAGTAGGGGGGGCGGGTCCCGGACACGGAACGACGGCGGTTTCCGAACTCGGACACCGCCGCCGCTGACGTTTCGACGTGAACGCCTCCGCGGATCAAGGCCGCGTGATGGAGAGCTTGGTGGCTTCCTTGGTGGTCCAGATGTACCGGGCTTCAGCCCAGTCCCCGAGCTTGATCTGGCTCAGGGTGCCGTTGACGTTGTTGAGGGAAATCTTGGTGGCCGAAGTGACCAGCAGCTTTCCAGTGCCGTAGTAGGAGGCACCCACGGTCAGGGTCTGGTTCACGTAGTCGATCGCTGTGATGTAGCCGGTGACCCGGGATTCAAGGACGGTGGATCCACCACCACCCCCGCCGCCACCGCCCCCCCCGCTCTTGGAACCGCCGGCCGCCTGCACGGCGGAAGGGGTGAAGGCAACGAAGGCCAGGAGCAGGGTCACAAACGCCGTCATCAGGGAGGCGCCACCAGGGATACGAGGTTTCATGGATGTGTGATTTGATTCTCGGCGCGCGGTGAGGTGTCCCGGTACGGGGCCTCGGACGGCCGACAAGTCCTCCAGCGCAGCCGGCGTGCCAGCGCGCGACAGGGTCGGGAAACTCCGGATTTTGGGCGGATTTCCGGGAATGGGATCCAGGGAATCGCGGGAGTGGTCCGGATTGGAATTCCGTCGAGCCTGGAATCGGACCAAGGCGGTCCGATCTGACCCACTATCGCGGTGCCGTGGCCGGGGGTGGGGATCCCGCGTGGAACAGCGGGAGGGATCGCCGGACCGAATGGAAGACACCCCAGGCCAGGGGGACACCCACCATGAGCCAGGCGAGGAGGAGTCTTAGGGACTTCATGAGGGGCGGGGAGAGGGATCGCCCTCGTCGAGATGGTGCCTCGGGTGTACGGGGCGGACGAGCAGGTTGGCCACGAGTCCGATCATCAGCAGGCCCGCCATGAGGTAGAGCGTCGGGGTGTAGGCCTCGGCGGGAGGGAATCCCGCGGCCTTGCGGGCGGTGGACAGGTAGTTGATGAGGGAAGGTCCGAGAACGGCGGCAATCGACCAGGCGGTGATCAGCCGACCGTGGATGGCGCCGACCTGGTGGGTCCCGAACAGGTCGCGCAGGTAGGCCGGGATCGTGGCAAAGCCGCCGCCGTACATGGAGATGATCACGGCGGTGATCGCCACGAACAAGGTCTGGCTGCCGAGGCGGTGGGTTTGCGGGATCAGGCTGTAACACACCGCCCCGAGGAGGAAGAAGATGGAGTATACGGTCCGGCGGCCGGTGTAATCGGAAACCGAGGACCAGAGGAAACGCCCCCCCATGTTGAAGAGCGACAGCAATCCGGCGAAGCCGCCGCCCACGGCTGCCGAGACGCCCAGGAGGTCCTGGCACATCAGGGATGCCTGTCCGAGAATGCCAATGCCGGCGCTGACGTTCATGCAGAGCACCACCCAAAGCATCCAGAATTGGGGGGTCCGGATGGCCTGATCGGCTGTGACCTGGGCCCGGGTGACCATGGCGCGCGGACGCGACTTGGGGATCCAGCCGGGAGGGCTCCAGCCCAGGGGGGGGACCCGGACGATCCAGGCGCCGAACAACATGAAGGCGGCGTAGAGGAGGGCGAGGGTGACAAAGGTCGGTGCAACGCCTTGGGAGAGCGGGGTGCGGAAGCGATCCATCAACTGGACCCCCAGCGGGGATCCAATCAGCGCGCCGCCGCCGAATCCCATGATGGCCATTCCCGTTGCCATGCCCGGACGATCCGGAAACCACTTCATGAGCGTCGAGACGGGAGCGATGTAGCCCAGGCCGAGCCCGATGCCGCCAATGAATCCGTAGCCGAGGTAGAGGAGTTCGATGCGGTGCCAGTGGACCCCGAGGGCCGCGACGAGGAATCCGCCGCAGAAACAGGCGGCGCTGGCCGTCATCGCCTTGCGCGGTCCGCTGTATTCCACCCATTTTCCGAAGACGGCGGCGGAGATCCCCAGCATGAACAGGGCGATGGAATAGACCCAGCCCACCTGGGGAATGGTCCAGTCCTGGCCGGGCGACGAGGCCGAGATTCCGATCAGGCGGGTGAGGGGGACGTTGAAGACGCTGAAGCCGTAGACCTCACCGATGCACATGTGCACGGCAATCGCCGCCGGAGGCACGAGCCACCTGGAAAACTCCGGCCCGGCGACCGTGTGTTGCCGATCAAGGAATCGCATGGGGACCCGGGAAGTCTCCCCAAGACGATTCGGATGGCAAGCGCCGGGCTCCGGCGGTGCGGTTCAGACCGCGGCGGCGATGGCGTCACCCATTTCACGGGTGCCCACGCGACGGGCGGCGGGCTCCGCGGGATTGAAGATGTCCCCGGTGCGAAGACCCTGGCCAATGACGCGTTGCACGGCGGCTTCAATCGCCAGGGCGGCGTCGTCGTGACGGAGGGAATGCCGCAGCAGCAGCCCGGCGGACAGGATCTGTGCGATGGGGTTGGCGAGATCCTTTCCCGCGATGTCCGGTGCCGTGCCCCCGGCCGGCTCGTAGAGTCCGAAGGTCCGGTCCCCCGTGGTGTTGCCGAGGCTGGCGCTGGGAAGCATGCCGAGGGAACCGCCCAGGGCGGCGGCCTCGTCCGACAGGATGTCGCCGAAGAGGTTCTCGCAAAGAACCACGTCAAACTGGGTCGGTTTGAGGACCAGTTGCATGGCGGCGTTGTCCACAAACATGTGCTCCAGGGTTACCTCCGGATACTCCCGTCCGACGCGGGTGACGACCTCGCGCCACAGGATCCCGTTCTCCAGCACATTGGCCTTGTCGATGCTCGTGACCTTCTTCCGGCGGAGCCGGGCGGTGCGGAAGGCGACGTGCGCGATGCGTTCCACCTCGGCGCTCGTGTACACCATGGTGTCCACGGAGCGCTGGCCGCCCGGGATGTCCTCGGTCTTCTTGGGTTGTCCAAAGTAGAGGCCGCCGGTGAGTTCGCGGACCACCAGCAGGTCGAGACCCCCGCCCTGGCGTTCCGGGCGGAGCGGGCAGGCGTGGGACAACTCCTTGGGCAGCCGCACCGGGCGCAAATTGGCGAACAGGCTGAACTCCTTTCGCAGGCGCAACAGGGCGGCGCGTTCGGGCCGCTTCTCCTTCGGAATGGTCGGGTCGCGATCCGGAAGTCCGACGGAGCCGAACAGGATGGCATCCGATTTCCGGCAGAGTTCCAGCGTGGTCGCCGGAAGGGCGTCGCCGGCGGCATCGATTCCCGCCCATCCGACGGGAGCCTCGGTGATGGTCAGGTGCAGTCCGAATCTTGCCTCCGCAGCGCGGAGAACCTTCAGGGCCTCGCGCATGACCTCGGGTCCGATCCCATCCCCGGCCAATGCGGCAATTGTAAAAGTGGTGGCGCTCATCAAGTGGGGGACAAGGTTGAAAAAGGCGGGGACGGGAGGGAAGGGGATTCTGCGGAAGAATCCGGTCCTGGGAATTCCCGGGCGCGGATGCCCTCCCGGCATCGGATGCTTGGCGAAATCGGGCGGGTAGGGTAGATGCCGGCGGTGTCGATGACGCCTGACTCCCAATTGAAGCAGTTGAACCTCGTTCTTCCGCCGGCTCCCAAACCGGTGGCCGTGTACAAGCCCCTGGTCGTGGCGGGAACCATGGCCTATGTGTCCGGGCACGGACCCCTGCGCACCGACGGTTCGCTGATCACGGGTGTGGTCGGCCGCGATCTCGACCTGCAGGCCGGCGCGCTGGCAGCCCGCCAGGTTGGGCTGGCCATTGTGGCGACCCTGCGGGAGCAGCTGGGTTCCCTGGACCGGGTGCGACGGGTGGTGAAGGTCCTCGGCATGGTCAATTCCGCGCCGGATTTCTATGACCATCCGAAGGTGATCAATGGATGCAGCGAGTTGTTCGCCTCCCTGTGGGGACCTGAACAGGGCGTTGGCGCGCGGAGCGCGGTCGGCATGGGGCCCCTGCCCGGGAATATCGCCGTGGAGATTGAGGCGATCTTTGAGCTGCATCCGGCCTAAGGAGGCGGAGGATCGTCCGATGTCGCAACACCGGAGCTTGGTATTGGTGACCCCGCTGCGATAGGCTTCGACCCACGTGACGTTGCAGGAAGAAATTCGGCGCCGGAGGACGTTTGCGATCATTTCGCATCCGGACGCCGGGAAGACGACCCTCACCGAGAAGCTCCTGCTTTACGGCGGTGCGGTGCAACTCGCCGGTTCGGTCACGGCGCGCAAGAACCAGCGTGCGACGACGTCGGACTGGATGGAGCTGGAGAAGAAGCGGGGCATCTCCATCAGTTCCACCGTCCTCCAGTTCGAGTACTCCGGGTATTGTGTCAACCTGCTCGACACCCCGGGGCACAAGGATTTTTCCGAGGACACCTACCGTGTGCTGACCGCCGTGGATTCCGTCATCATGGTGATCGACGCCGGCAAGGGGGTGGAGGCCCAGACGCGAAAACTCTTCGAGGTGTGCGCCCGTCGCGGAGTGCCCATTTTCACGTTCATGAACAAGATGGACCGTCCGGCCCGGGATCCGATCGGGCTCCTCGATGAGTTGGAGGCGGTCCTGGGCATCCGTTCCGTGGCCATGAACTGGCCCTTGGGAAGCGGTGCGGAGTTTCGGGGGGTCTACGACCGGGCGGCCCGGGTGGTCCATCTCTTCGAACGCTCGGTGGGCGGAAAATACCGCGCGGCGGTTCATGTCACGGGACTGGAGGACCCCCAGGTCCGGGGTGTCCTCGATGAGGGGGTGTACCGTCAGGTGTGTGAGCAGATCGAGATGATCGAGATGGCGGGTTCGGAATTCGATCATTCGCTGGTCCTGGGGGGCAAGCTTTCCCCGGTCTTCTTCGGTTCCGGGGTCAATAATTTCGGGGTCCAACTGCTGCTGGACAGTTTCCTCAGCTACTCGCCGCCGCCCCAGGGGCGTCATCTTCGCGCGACCGCCACCCCTTCGTGATCGGATTGCGCCATTTTCGCTACGCTTTCCCGCTTACCTTCTGTCCCATCCTGGGGCAACCTCCCGCCCGACATGCTTCGCCGCCAGCGGCAACTGTACGCCAAGCTTCAGAAGCTGATTGACGCCGCCCTTTTCGGGGGCGCCTTGGTGTTGGCGCACTGGATCCGGTCCCTGCCGTCGCTGGATCCGAAGGGGGAGATCGCCCATTTCAACGAATACCTCTGGCTGGTGGCGGTGATCGTGGTCGTCACCCCGCCGGCGCTGGAAATGCAGGGGTTTTACTCCCGTCCGATGCTGCATCTGCGCCAGCAGACGCTGCTCCACCTGGTCAAGGCGGCGGCATGGGTCACGGTCGCGCTGATCACCGCATTGTTCGTCCGGAAGGCGGAGGGGGCGCGCGGTGTGATCCTCCTCTTCGTTCCGCTCGCGGTTTGCCTGGTGCTGCTCAAGGAGGAATTGGTGCGGTGGTGGGCGATTTCCCGACTCGGCCGCAACGCCGTCCGAAAACGGGTGATTCTGCTGGGTCAGCCGGAGGATACGGTCGAGGTGGAACGCCAGCTCTCCTCCGGCATTCCGGGGCAGTTCCAGTTGATCGCGCGGAGGGATCTTGCGAACACCTCGTCGGAGGGGTTGACGGAACTGCTGCACGAGACGTCGGCCAACGCGGTTCTCATCATTCCGCGCCAGGTGATGTTCGGGGCGATCGAACAGGCGATCCAGGTCTGCGAGTTGGAGGGGGTCGAGGTTTGGCTGCTCGCGGACTTTTTCCAGACCCGGCTCTCCCACACGACCGTGGATGAACTGGCCGGACATCCGGTGCTGGTGTTCCGCACCGGACCGGAGGCCTCCTGGCAGGCGTTGATCAAGTCCGGCATGGATTTCCTGGGGTCCCTCGTGCTGCTCTGTCTCCTGCTTCCGTTCCTGGTCGTGCTGGCCCTGCTGGTGCGGATCACCTCCCCGGGGCCGATCTTCTTCCGACAGCAGCGGGCGGGTCTGAATGGGAATCCGTTCACCATGCTGAAGTTTCGGACCATGGTCACGAATGCCGAACAGTTGAAGCAGGAGCTGGAACAGTTGAACGAAATGTCCGGACCGGTCTTCAAGGTGACCAACGATCCACGGATTACCCCGCTCGGACGCTGGTACCGGAAGTTTTCCATCGATGAGCTTCCCCAGCTCATCAATGTGCTCCAGGGAGACATGAGCCTGGTGGGGCCGCGGCCCCTGCCGTTGGACGAGGTGCAGCGGTTTGACGACCCGGCGCATCGCCGCCGGTTGAGTGTGAAGCCCGGGCTGACCTGTCTCTGGCAGGTCAGTGGACGCAATGAGGTGCGTGATTTTCGCGAGTGGGTCCGGCTGGATTTGGAGTACATCGACAACTGGTCGTTGTGGCTGGACCTGAAGATTCTTCTCAGGACGATCCCGGTCGTTTTCACCGGCGCCGGGGCCAAGTAGGCGTCCCGTCCCGCAGGGGGCACTCCCGAATTCGTGGCATCGCGACCGCGGTCTTCCGTCTTTCCCAGTTTCAAAATGAAGTCCTCACTGAAATCCACTGCGCGCACCGCACCCAAGCCCACTTCGGTCGTCACCGGAGGTGCCGGCTTCCTGGGATCCCACCTCACCGACCTCCTGCTCTCCAGGGGACACCGGGTCATCATCATTGACAACCTGATCACCGGGTCGACCGCCAACATCGCCCATCTGGCCGGCAATCCCGAGGTCCGGTTCGTCAAACAGGATGTGACCGAGTACCTGTATCTTGAAGGGCCGGTGGATTTCGTCTGGCACTTCGCCTCACCGGCAAGTCCGGTGGACTACCTGGAGCTGCCGATTCAGACCTTGAAGGTGGGCTCCCTGGGCACCCACAAGGCGCTGGGATTGGCCAAGGCCAAGGGGGCCCGCTTTCTGATCACGTCCACGTCAGAGATCTATGGCGACCCGTTGGTGCATCCCCAGACGGAAGGCTATTGGGGGAACGTCAACACCATTGGCCCCCGGGGTTGCTATGACGAATCCAAGCGGTTTGCCGAGGCGCTCGTCATGGCGTACCACCGGGAGCATCAGGTGGCGACCCGGATCGTCCGCATCTTCAACACCTACGGTCCCCGGATGCGAATTCGCGACGGCCGGGTGGTTCCGGCGTTCAT
>JAEUHD010000245.1 GCA_016793645.1 Verrucomicrobiales bacterium | reverse complement strand
ACCAAGCCGCGCCGGATGAAGACGCTGGCCGAAGCCCGCGCCAGCAAGGGGGCCGTGGTCGGGGAACGGATGAAACAGGAGGGCGGCGTAACCCGGCAGGCGCTGCAATCCTCACTCAACGTCAAGGCCTCGCCCCTTGGGGATTACAACTACCGAATGGTGCTGGCCGTGCAGGATCAGTGGTACCGCCTGCTGGAGGAACGCAAGTTCGCCCTCGAACGCCAGGGACAGGTCGTCATCACGTTTGATCTCCATGCCGACGGCACGGTCACCTCGGTAAACACCAAGGATTCCAACGTCGGGGAGGTGTTGTCCTTCCTCTGCGAATTATCGGTCATGCAGCCCGCGCCGTTCGGTCGCTGGCCTCCGGAAGTGCGGCGCCTGATCGGCGGCGACACGGTTCCGGTCACGTTTACGTTCAATTATTACTGAGATGTTTGCCTCACTGTCCGATGGCGGTCCCTACCTCTGGTCCCTGCTGTTCCTGTCGGTGGTCTCCCTGGCCGTGGTCCTCGAACGCGGCTGGGCACTGCGGCGGTCCCGGGTGCTGCCTCCGGCGCTGATCGGCGTCTTGCCCACTGCCGATCCCCAGACATTGCGCGGGACCTGCGCGGCCGCCCCGTCGGCACTGGCCAGGCTCGTGGTTGCGATTCTGGACCACCTCCACTGGCCCAAGGAGGAAACCACCGGCGCCGTCCAGGTCCGGGCCCGGCAGGAAGTCACCGCGCTGGAGCGAGGACTGTTCGTCCTCGAAATCCTCGTGGGGATCGCCCCGCTCATCGGCCTGGTGGGAACCATCAACGGCATCATCCCTCTGTTCGTGGACTTCGGAAAAGCCATCGGCGGCGACTACGCGCTGCTGGCCAAGGGCATCGGCGCCGCGCTCAACAAGACCCTCGTGGGACTGCTGGTGGCGATCCCCACCCTCGTGGCCTGGAGCTTCTTCAACAAGCGGGTGGAACTCCTGGCGGTGGAATTGGAGGGACACTGCGACGACCTCATCCGCCGCGAATACCTCGGCGGAGGCGCCCCGGCATCGGGCGAGGCACGGAAGGCCCCGGCCAAGCCATGAATTTCTATCCGCGCCGCAGGAAGTCCGCCCCCGCCATCATCATCATTTCACTGATCGATGTGCTGCTGGTGATGCTCGTCTTCCTCCTGTTCACCACCACGCTCAAAAACACTCCGGCGGTCCGGATCGAACTGCCGGAAACCGGGGAAGCCTCCCGGATTGGCGCCTCCAACGAGAAGCCGCCCATGATTGTCAGCATCCGGCGCGAGGCACCCCAGTTTTTCCTCGGGGAACGCCCCCTGCAGCCGGATCAATTGAAAGCCGAGTTGAAGACCGCCCAACAGGCGGACCCGACGCTCCGTCTCCAGATCCGGGCGGACACCAACGCCGCGTGGGTGGACGTCCTCAAGGTCCTCACCCTCGCCCGCCAGTCGTCCATCACCAACATCAAGGCGCTGACGAAGGCGTCCGCTTCCGGAGTTCGCTGAAGCGCTCCCGCGCCTCCGCCCAGCGGTCCGACTCTCCAGGACGCGGCCCAAACGTCGCCAACTCGAAGGACCCGCCCACCACCCGGCGCAACTCGGCGAGCGAACCCAGTTCTCCCAGCGTCCGCGCCTGGACGAGTACGTTTCCCAATAGGGTGGCCTCGACCGGACCCGCCACCACGGAAAGTCCGGTGGCATCTGCCGTGAACTGGTTGAGCAATGCGTTCAGCGCCCCCCCGCCCACGAGGTGCACCACCCGCAGGGGATTCCCCGTCAGGGTCTCCAGTTGTCGCAACACCGCATCGTACTTGAGGGCGAGGCTTTCCAGGACGCACCGCACCAACGCCCCCGGAGTCTCCGGAACCGGCTGCCCGGTTTCGCGGCAGGCGTCGCGAAGCGCGGACGTCATGTCGGGCGGATTCAGGAACCGGGGATCATCCGGATCCACCAGCGAACGCAGCGCCGGGGCGGCGACCGCCCCACGCACCAAGTCATCATATTCCGGAAGATTCCCCGCGGTCCCCAAAGCCGCCCGGCACCGTTGAAGGAGCCAAAGCCCCATGACGTTCTTCAAAATGCGCCACGTGCCGTCAACCCCGCCCTCATTCGTGACATTGGCGGCGAGCGCCGCCGGCGTCAGGATCGGTTCCTTCGATTCAACCCCCACCAGCGACCAGGTCCCGGAGCTGATGTAGGCCCAACCGGGATCCCCGGTCGGCCCAGGCGTACCGGCCACCGCCGATCCCGTGTCATGGGTCGCCGGGGCGATCACCGGGATGGTCGGACCAAGGGATCCCCGAAGCGTTCCCAATCGAGTGCCCGGCTCGACGATCCCAGGCAGCAGGTGCGTGGGCAGTCCCAGACGCTCGAGCAACCCCCGAGCCCAGGTCCGGCGTTCCGGATCGTAGAACTGCGTCGTGGTGGCATTGGTCATCTCCGCCACACGCGCCCCGCAGAGACATCCGTTCAGCCAGTCGGGAATCATCTGGAAGGTGGACGCCGCCGCGAAGACCTCGGGACTGGCCCGGTGGTGCGCAATCCACTGGTAGAGCGTGTTGATCTCCATGAACTGGAGTCCTGTCGCCGCAAAGATCTCATTTCGCGGCACCCGCCCCGCGGTTTCCTCCACCAAACCCCGCGTCCGGGCGTCCCGGTAGCAGAATGGGAGTCCGAGCATTTCGCCCGACCGGGACAACAGCACGTAGTCCAACGCCCAGGTGTCCACTCCCACCGACGCCAACCGTCCGCCGTAGCGGCGGGACGCCAGGTTCAGGCCGCACTGAATCTCCCGCCACAATCCAGGCAGATCCCATCGAAGGGTGTCGTCAACGGCTACCGGCCCGTTGGGGAACCGGTGCACCTCCTCCAACCGCACGCGCCGGCCGTCCCACAGCCCTGCCATCACGCGGCCGCTCTCAGCCCCGACGTCAATTCCCAGAAAGACCTGCGGGGAGTTCATGAGTGCGCGCCCAAGGAGGCGTCCCATTCGTCCTCGGGATACACGGTGACCGCAATCCGTGCATTGACGGCCACCACGCGACGAAGAAGGGAGGGCGGCACCGAAAACTGCGCCAGCGGTCGCCCCGGAGCCGCATCGAAGCCGGCATCCAGCACCCGAAGATCCGCGCGATCCCAAAGCCCCCGGGCCGGGGGAGACAGGGATTCCACGAGATCACAAAGATCCGACAAGGTGGCCTCCAACCCGGGTCCTGAAGGTTCATCCTCCCGCTCCACCACCAGCGAATTCGCGCCCGGCCTTTGTTCAAAGTGAAGCACACAGGCCCGGGCTTCGAACTCGGCCGCCAAAGGGGACAAGTCCTCTCCGGAGTGCACCTCCAGATCCACATTCAAAAAATGCCCTCGGGCAGGACCGTGCGGCTCCAGGGTCGTCATGATGGCGTCGCTCCGATACCACGATCCCCCCGGAAGCCGGAGGAAAAAACAGTCCGGAGACTCCCTCCACCCGGAACATTCAACCGTCTCCGACTCGGATCCTCATTTCTGATTCCCCGGATCCGGCCTATCCTGCCCGCGTGAGCGACCGGAGGGAACATGGCGAATCGCCCGGGACGGGTTCCGGCTGGGGCCGGGTCACGGTTCCGGACCTCTGGCAGCAGGAGGCCGTGTCCGCACTCCGCGCCGGACGTGATGTCGTCATTCACGCCCCGACCGGCGCCGGCAAGACGCTGGTCTTCGAATTGTGGTCCAATCAGGGCAAACCCCGCGGGCAGGCCATCTACACGGTCCCCACCCGCGCACTCGCCAATGACAAGCTGGCCGAATGGCGCGCCCGCGGATGGAACGTCGGCATCTCCACGGGGGACCTCGCCGAGAACCTCGACGCCCCGGTGCTGGTGGCGACCCTGGAAACACAGAAGCAGCGCCTGATCCGGGGCGAGGGACCGACGCTGCTCGTCGTGGACGAATACCAGATGATCGGCGATGGCGACCGGGGCCTGAACTACGAACTGGCCCTGGCCATGGCCCCGGCCCACACCCAATTGCTGCTGCTCAGCGGCTCGGTCGCCAATCCCCAGCACGTGGTTCAATGGCTCAACCGCCTCGGACGCCGGGCGCAACTGGTCCGTCACGACGTCCGGCCCGTGCCGCTGGAGGAGGTGTTCGCCGCCAATCTGAGCTGGCATCTCCCGCAGGAAATCCGCGGCGCCTGGCCCCGCATCTGCGCCAAGGCGCTCGCCGAAAACCTCGGTCCGATCCTTTTGTTCGCCCCGCGCCGGGCGAGCGCGGAAGCGCTGGCTCGGGACCTCGCCCGGCAGCTTCCGAATCCCCAGCCCCTCGCGTTGACCGAAGCCCAGCGTCGACTCGTGGGCGAGGATCTGGCCCGCATGCTGAAGGCACGCGTGGCCTATCACCACAGCGGACTCAGCTATGCCGCCCGCGCCGGCGTGGTCGAACCACTCGCCAAGGCCGGACAGCTCCGCGCGGTGGTCGCCACCATGGGACTCGCCGCCGGGATCAACTTCTCCCTGCGCAGTGTCGCCGTCACCGCCAGCACCTACCGCCGCGACGGCATCGAGACGCCCATTCGCGAGGACGAGATCCTCCAGATGTTTGGACGGGCGGGACGGCGCGGACTGGACGAGACCGGGTACGTCCTGGTCGGCCCCAATGAACTCCGCCTGCATGACGCCCACCCCTGCCATCTCTCGCGCAGCGGACTCGTGGACTGGGGGGCGCTGCTCGGAGTCATGCATTCCGCCTCGGAGCGCGGACTGGATCCCTTTGCCGAAGCCGTGCGGGTCCAGGAGCGCCTGTTCACCACGCGCCCGATCTTTCTCGGGGTTGAGGCGGCCCTGAAGAATCCGGACGCGCCGTGCCACCTGAAAACCGACGTGGAGCGGGCGCGCCATGTCCGGCGAAGGGTTCGCCAGATGCTGAACTCCCGGGGGGAATGGCAACCCCTCCCCGCACGCGAGGAGCGCGCGTGGTCCGAGATTTTTGTCCCGGAAATCAACACACCGCCGGGACCGGACGCAGAACCGGCGCCGCCGTCCGTCACGCTTCGCCCGGCACTGACCGTTGCGTCAGCGATCGAAAAGGTGGGATTTGGCGAACAGCTCACCCTGGCCGACGGAAACTTTGGGCGCGCCATCAAGGTGGCGGAGCGCTTCGGTGAGGACGGCGTGGAACTGACGAAATGGGTCCGCAAGCAGACGGGTTGGAACGGCCGCGAAACCCGGCTCGAGGTGTGGCGAACGCTCGTGGCGCCCCTGGTGGAACGGGTGTTTCGCGCCCAACGGTTTCCCGTGGTGCGCTTCATTGAGGAACCCTTCCAGATCCTCGCCCTGGTGTCCCTCGCCGAACAGACCGCGGCCGTGTGCGTGGACGACCAGGGCGTCCCCCTGTGGAAGCCGCGCGAACGGGAGGTGGTGCCCGAGGACTGCGGAGCCTGCTCCCTCGTCCCGGTGTGCCGCCAGCTCCCCACGGGCATGGGGACCGCACTCCAGTGGAGGCGCCTCGGGCTTGTGGACGGCACCGGCCGCCCCACGCGTCGCGGCCGCGTGGTCAGCGTCTTCCACGGCGGCGATGGACTCGCGATCGCGGCGGCATTGGAGGATGAGACCTATCCGCTGGAGGACCTCGTGTACGACCTGGCCAATCTCGATGCCGGGCACCGCTTCAGCGGACCGGAGGATCGCTGGGGCGGGCGGCTGGCGATGGCCTGCCGGGCGGCGTACGGAGGACACTCGGTTCCCGGTTACCTGGAGGCGGGAATCCCACCCCGCTACGGCGACGGGGCAAGCACCGTGGTCCGGACCGTTCACAAGGATCCCCAGGCCCGCACCCGGTTCATCGACGAATTCCTCGGCACCGGGGACGTGGACCGGATCATCATCGAATGGCGAAGCCTGCTCCGCCAGATCGTGCATGCCGGCATTGCCGATTGGCCCCGGTGGCAGGCCCTCCAGGATCAGGCGCGCTCCCTGCTCCGCGAAACGGAATCCCCCACGGTCACCGACCTCCCTCCGATCGAATACCAGCAGCTCAAGCGGGTGGACCTGCAACTCCGGTTTCGGCGCCACTGAAATCCGGCACAAACCCCGCGCGACTCAACCGGCCGCGGAATCCTCTTCCTCCTCGAATCCGATGGACCCGGCCGCCACCCGGGCGCGGGACGCCTCGACCTTGATGTAGTGCAGCACCACGGGCGCAAAAATCATCCCGGGAATCCCCATCAGCCGCTCCCCCACCACGAGCCCGATCAGCGTCAGCCACATCGGATTCTTGATGCGGTCCCCGATGATCTTGGAATTCAGGAAGTATTCCAGCTTGTGGATCACCACGAGAAAGATCAGCGCCACGAGCGCCAGCTTCGGCGAAATGGTGAAGCCCACGGCGATGATCAGCGTGTTGCTCAGGAGGTTCCCAATGATGGGCAGCAATCCGCAGAGAAAGGTGAGCATCACAATCACCGTCCGGTAGGGATAGTCGTTCCAAAAGAGAAAGCCCGAGGTCAGGACGGTGTTGATGGCCGAGATGATGATCTGGGCGCCGATGACGGTGGAGAAGCTTCCGAAGAATGTCCGGAACCGGAGCCGAAGTTCCCGGCTCACCAGCGAATACAGGCTGCCCTTCACGGCGTGCGGGTCCCCTTCCATCTGGAACCGGGAGTTCAGGAAAAGGCTGATGGGCAGCACGAGTCCGACGATGAAGGAGGCGATCTCAAACATCGCCCCCCGGATGTACATTCCCACGTTGGCGAACTTCTCACGAACCTCGGCCAGCGCCAGGCCCTTGAGGCTCGCATAGTCGGTGAACGGAAGATCCAACCCCTGGCGCTCGGCATACTCCACCGCCGCCGGGATGGAGGTGTTGGCGATCTTGGGCAGCGTCACATAGGCCTGCTTGGAGAAATAGACCAACCCCACGAAGAAGACCGCGACCAGGATGAGATACAACGTCACGGCCATCCACTTTCGCCCGCCGACATGGAGCGCCCGGATGGCGAAATATCCGAAGAGCGCTGTCAGGACGAGGGTGGCGAGGTGCAGCCAGCCAATCATCGCCAGCATCGCCAGCATGATGGCATACGAAATCCTCGCCGGGAGGCTGGTGGTGATCAGAGGAGGTCCGGCCATGGCTATCGGACCCGCGCCAGCAGCCATTCGACGAGGCCGGCCAGGGGAATCCGCTCCTGCCGACCGTCATCGCGATGCCGCACGGTGACCGTGTCCAGCAATTCGGGCTTCTCCCCCAGCGTGTCAAAATCAATTGTGAGGCAGAACGGCGTCCCGGCCTCGTCCTGACGCGCATACCGGCGTCCAATGGACCCCGCATCGTCGTAGAACACCGCCACGTGCGGGCGCAGCAGGTCCCGGACGGCGACAGCCTTCTTCACGAGGTCGGGCTTGTTCTTCAGCAGCGGCATCACGCCCACCTTCACCGGGGCCACGCGCGGATGAAACTTCATCACCGTCCGGGTCTCCTTCTTCCCCTTGTCATCGGTGGTTTCCTCCTCGTGGAAGGCATTCGCGATCAGGGCGAGGATCAGGCGATCCACCCCTGCGGACGGTTCGATGACGTGCGGCACATACTGCCCCTTGGCCAATCCATCCGCATTCTCCCGGGCGGTGCGCTCGATGGATTCCGGGGAATCCCCCGGCCGGGCCGTCCGGGTCAGATACCGGAGCCGGGCCTGGTAGTACCGCTCGCGCAGTTCGGACTGCTTTTCAGGCGCCAGCTTTCCCCAGGCGCCGCGCAGTTCCTCGTCAAACACGCCCATCGGCTTTCCGGAGAAGCGCTCGTGCTGAGACAGGTCAAAGTCACTCCGCGCGGCAATGCCCTCCAGTTCGTCGCCGACAACGCGCCCGTCCGCGTCCCGCTTGCTGAAGGGAAACTTGAACAGGATGTCCGTGGTCGCCCGGGCATAGTGGGC
>JAEUHD010000168.1 GCA_016793645.1 Verrucomicrobiales bacterium | reverse complement strand
CCCGGCACCGCGCCTTCCAAGTCGCCCGATTCGTCGGCGCCCGCAGCGGCTGCCGTCGAGCCAGGCTTGGTGGGACAGTACTTTCAGCAGTCCGACAGCCTTTCGGAGATGCCGGAGATTCCCAAGGGACAAAAGCCGGACCTCCAGCGCGTGGATCGTCAGATCAACTTTCCCAGCACCCAGGGGGCCTGGACCGGAACGCCGTTCGAGGACAATTTCTACGTCCGCTGGACCGGTCGTCTCCGCATCCCCAAGGCCGGCACGTACACCTTCTTCCTGAATTCCGACGACGGCTCGAGGCTCGTCATCGACGGTCGCCAGGTGCTCCTCAACGGCGGCACGCATGACATGATCGAAATCCCGGGGACGATGGAACTCACCGCCGGGGACCATGAGATCCTCGTGGAGTATTTCGAATCCGAGATCGATTCCGGATGCATCCTCTCCTGGCAGGGGCCGGACCTGCGCAAACAGATTGTCCCGCCCGAGGTGTTGTTCCATCCGGGGACCGGCGCGGCGAAGTAGGCGTGGAGCGATTCAGGCTGAAGCCTGTACTACGAACCGTTCGCGAAGTTTGTAGTCCAGCCTTTAGGCTGTTCCCCCAACTCGGAATCGAATTCGACGCGTGGATCAGGCTGAAGCCTGCACTACGAGCGGTTCGCCAAGTTTGTAGTCCAGCCTTTAGGCTGTTCCCCCAACTCGGAATCGAATTCGACGCGTGGATCAGGCTGAAGCCTGCACTACGAGCGGTTCGTCAAGTTTGTAGTCCAGCCTTCAGGCTGCCTCCCAGCCCGGAATCGAATTCGGTGCGGGGATCAGGCTGAAGCCTGCACTACGAACGGTTCGCCAAGTTTGTAGTCCAGCCTTCAGGCTGCCCCCGGCCCGGAATCGAATTCGACGCGTGGATCAGGCTAAAGCCTGCACTACGAACGGTTCGCCAAGTTTGTAGTCCAGCCTTTAGGCTGCCCCCGGCCCGGAATCGAAGTCGACGCGTGGATCAGGCTAAAGCCTGCACTACGAGCGGTTCGCCAGGTTCGTAGTCCAGCCTTTAGGCTGCCCGCCCCGCCTTGGGTGCTGACCTCAGCGCCAAATCCCGGCAGGGTCACCCCGTGGGCACGGAAGCCTCCCCTCCACAGACTCCGGTATCGGAGCGGTGCGCCTATTGCAGCGCGCCGCTGCCGGTGGACTTCCTGAAGGGTGCCGGGAATGCCCAGGCCGCTCCGCGTCACTATTGCTGCTACGGATGCCGCCTCCTGGGCGAGCAGCGCCCGGCGAGCCTTCCCGCCGCGGAGTTCGTCGCCCCCTCCGCCCCCACACCGTGGTTCCGCATCGGCATCGGCGTCGCCCTGGCGAGCCAGGCCATGCTGCTCGGATTCGCCGTGAACCTGACGCCTCCCGAGGGCGGACTGCGCTGGATCCTCCACGCGCTTCTGGCGGGTTCGTCCCTGGTCGTCCTGGCCGTGCTCGGCGGTCCGCTCCTCCAAACCGCCTGGGCGTCTGCGCGGCGACGCCGCATCACCGTGGAGATGCTGTTTCTCGCCGGCATCGTCGGAGCGTTTGGGGCTTCGGCGTGGAGTACGATTTCGAGGGTCGGCGCAGTGTATTACGAGGTCGTGGCCGTCCTGCTCGTGGTGTACACGGTGGGCCGGACCCTGACCGCCCGCGCCCGGGAGCGGGCCTTCGCCGAAAGCCGGCGGCTGCGGGACACCTTTGACACGTGCCGGCGGCTGGCTGCGGATGGAACCGCGGTGCTGACCCCCGTGGCTGCCGTGGAGCCGGGGGACCGGGTGCGGGTGTTTCCCGGCGAACCCGTGCCCGTGGACGGACGAATCCTCGACGGTGCCTCGTACCTCCGCGAGACGCCTCTGACCGGCGAACCCTTCCCCGTCGTCCGCCGAGCCGGGGACCGCGTCCTCGCCGGCAGCTGGGCGGAGGATGGCGAACTCCTGCTCGAAGCGACCGCGTCCGGACGCGCCCGCCGGCTCGATGAATTGCTGGCGCTGGTGGAACAGGCCCGGGACGCGGCGGTGTCCCCGCGTTCGGGCCCGATGGATCTCGCGGACCGGATCACCCGGTGGTTTCTTCCGATCGTCCTGGGAGTTTCCGTCGCCACCTTCGTGGTCTGGACCGCACACGGACAGGCATCGGTGGGTTTGTTCAACGCCCTCGCGGTGCTGCTGGTGGCCTGCCCCTGTGCCCTCGGCCTCGCCACGCCGCTGGGACTGTGGAACGCGCTGGCGACCCTGGCGGCACGCGGCGTGGTGGTGAGGTCGGGAGACGCCCTGGAGCGCCTGGCCCTGGTGGATCAGGTGATGTTCGACAAGACGGGCACGCTCAGTGAGGAACGGCAGTCGTTGCTCGATTTTGTCGCCCGCGAGCCCGGTCGGCGCGCGGGGTTGCTCCACCTGCTGCGCGAGGTCCAGTGCCGGAGTCCGCATCCGGCCGCCCGCGCCTTCGCGGCGCTCGAGCCCGAACGGGATCTGGTCCCCCCGGCGATCCTTTCCCTCAAGCCGGTTCCGGCCCGCGGCATCGAAGCCTGGATCCGGGACGGCGACCGCGAGCACCACCTCCGGGTGGGTCAACCGGACTGGATCGGACATAACGCCGAGCGCGCGCTCCTTTCCGCGGAGCTCCGAAACGTCGGTTCCGACCCCGTGGTGGCCATCGAATTGGACGGCCAACTCGCCGGACTCGCCGTCGTACGCGAACGGGTGCGGGATTCGGTGCCGGAGACGTTCCGTTGGCTGGGCAGTCTGGGATGTCGCCTCACGATCCTCACCGGAGATCAGGTTTCCCGGGCGCGGGACCTGGTCCAGTCCGCACGGGCTCCGGATGGCGTCACCGCAATCGAGGGTTCCCTGAGCCCGGCCGACAAGTCCGCGCGCGTCGCGGCGGCCGAGGCGGGTGGATCCCGGGTCGCCTTCGTTGGGGACGGAGTGAACGATGCTCCGGCCCTCGGGGCAGCCAGCGTGGGATTTGCACTCCTGCACGGAGCGCCGCTCGCGACGGCGACCGCGGATGCCGTGCTGTGCGGGGACGACCTGTTGGAGATCCCACACGCCATCGCGCTGGCCCGTCGGGTGCGCGGCGCCATCCGGTCCAACCTGCTCTTCGCCGCCTTCTACAATGCCCTGGGCATGGCCCTCGCGGCGACCGGACGCCTGCATCCGATCACCGCCGCGCTCCTGATGGTCGGCAGCAGCACGGTGGTTTCCTGGCGTGCGCTCCGATCCGGACGCGCCGGAGAGTGTCATCCGGAATCCGAGGGCCGTGGCACCGATTCCGTTCCAGCAGCCCTCCGATGGGTCGTTCCCGCCACGCTTCTGGCGCAGATTCCGATGACACTGTATCTCGGCGCGCGGGGCCCCTTGCCCGCGACCCTCGCGACACTCGTGCTGGCCGCGCTGGCCGCCGGATACGTCCACCTGGGTCGGAGGCGGCAGGGCACCTCCGGAACGTGGGGATGGCTGGTCCCCGGCCTCTGGATGGCCGGTGCGATGCTGGGTCCGGGCAACCTGGGAATGCTGCTCGGCTGGTGGGTGGACGCCGGTCGCGGACCGGTGATGCGCGAGGGCGTCTGCCTCTGCTGCCAGTCGCATCACTACTTTTCGCTGAGCGGACGCATCCCCTGGATGTATCTAGGAATGCTCGTCGGCGGATTGCCCCCCATGCTTCCGGGCCTCGCGGCGCTGGGAGGTCGGTTGGGGCGCGGGGCGCTTCTCGGACTCTCTGCGATGGGAATGATCCTCGGAATGTCCTGGGGCGCCGACGCGATCCTGCGCTGGGCCGGACCCGGTCATCCGCTCCAGTTCCTGCTCGCGCTGGTGGGCATGACCCTCGGGATGCTGATCGGAATGTTCTTCGCCTGTGCTGCCGGTGAGGCGGTGGCGGCCGCAGTCCTGGACCGGCAGCGGTCCATTCGATGACCCGTCGCATCTCCGCCTCCGCGATTCCGCCGAGCGACCCAATCCCCGCGCCCGTCCCAAGGCCCGCCATGACACGACGCGAATTCACGCAACGCCTCGCCGTTGCGGGAGCCGCCGTCACGTGGGGTCCGGCGGCCATGGCAGCAGCGCCCGTCCTGCCGGAGGTCACCGCCCGGAAGCTCCCGCGGTGGCGCGGATTCAACCTGCTCGAAAAGTTCGATGCGCCGAAATCGGGTCCGGCGCCGCCCTTCCGCGAATCCGATTTCGTCCTGATGGAGGACTGGGGATTCAACTTCGCGCGACTGCCGATGTCGTATCGGTGCTGGACGCCCCCGGATCCGACGCAATGGCGGGTGATGGACGAGACGCAGCTCCGGGAGATCGACCAGGCCCTCGCGCTCGGGAAGTCCCACGGCGTCCACATCCAACTGAACCTCCATCGGATCCCGGGCTTCTGCGTCAACGCCCCCGCGGAGCCGCTCAGCCTGTGGAAGGACACGCCAGCGCTCGAGGCCGCCACACACCAATGGGTTCAATTCGCACGACGCTACCGGGGCATCCCCAACGCCCGGCTCAGCTTCAACCTGCTGAACGAACCGCAGGACATTCCCACAGCCACCTATGAACGGGTGATCCGAACGCTGGTAAAGGAGATCCGGTCGGTCGATCCGGACCGCCTCATGATCGCCGACGGACTTCACTGGGCGCGTCGTCCGGTGCCCGGACTCGCGAACCTCGGGATCGCGCAGAGCCTGCACGGGTACGACCCCTTCTACCTCACCCACTATCGGGCCGGTTGGCCCGCCGGTTCGGAGAACAAGCCGCTGCCCACCTGGCCCTGTCAGGACAAGGACGGATTGTGGGACGTGGCCCGCCTGCGCAAGGACCAGATCACACCCTGGAAGCAGATTGAGTCCCGGGGCGTCGGCGTCCACGTCGGCGAATGGGGCGCGTACCACTTCACGCCGCACGACGTGACGCTGGCCTGGATGCGGGACGTGTTGGACCTTTGGCGCGAGGCGGGTTGGGGATGGGCCCTGTGGAATCTGCGCGGCAGCTTCGGCCCCCTGAACAGCGGACGAAAGGACGTCACCTACGAACAGAAGGGTGACCTAAAGGTCGATCGCGCCATGCTGGATCTCCTGCGCACGGGGTGAGTCCGGATTCTCCGACGCGCCCGGGAGAATTTCCCCCGATGGTAGGGACCCGAGGTCGAAAGTCACCCGAGGCACCTTCTTTCAGAATCCGATCTATCGTGCGAAGGAAGCGATATGGTTGGTGAACCACGCGTGATCGGCCCGGCCGGCCTTCGGAAGCCAGGTGATACTGTTGGGAACGACCTCGCCGCCGTTCCGTTTGAATCCGGAGACGTTGCCCTGCCACTTGTGAATTTCACCGTGTCCGTCGGCAAAATTGAATCCGGCGGCGTTTCCGTGGCGTCCAGAGGGAGCATCGAGCCACGGGTTGTTGTTGAACGAGCGGAGGTTGTCGAACGGAAAGAAATGGGAATCATTGATGCTGTTCTCGTGCTCGTCGATCAGCACAAAGACACTGGAGGGGCCGGGATTCCCAATATCACTCAACCGCAGGGACGTACGAAAGAGGCCGGCGTGTGCGGTGACCCAGGAGGAATCCGTCCTGCCCATGAACGCGTTCATGGCGTAGCTGCGGTTTCGCTGCCGTATTTTTCCACCGCTCTTCAGACCGGCCGCGTCCGCAGGACAATGGAACACCGTGAGGCTGGAGAGGTACCGGAAGGTGGGACTGTTGGTAATGAAGCGATCATCGATGGCCTCAGGAACTGAATAGACATTCCCTTCCGCCCAGGCCGGTGCCACGGAGGTTGCAAAGGGACCCAATGCCGTGTCCCGGAAATCGAGGGCGTATTGCTGATAGGCGAGTCCGAGCTGCCGCACGTTGTTCATGCAGGCTATGCCCCCGGCCTTCGCCTTCGCCTTTCCCAGGGCCGGCAACAGCATCCCCGCCAGAATGGCGATGATGGCAATGACGACGAGGAGTTCTATCAGGGTGAATGCCCGGAAGGGTCCACGGCGGGTGCAGGGGACGGCAGGGGATTCGGGACGCTTCGGTGGCATGGGAGAACTGTGCCCAAGTCGTTTCGGCGTGACTTGGAGGGACACGTCAAATCTTTGGAGGATTTTCTCCAGGGGGTCGCGTCGGTTGGGGGCTCCCGCGAAGGGTTCTCCGGAAGGATAGCGATCCACGCAATTCGTGCCGGACCCGCATCCGGATCCATGGACCTCCCGACCCCGGACCCATCCACGGACGGCGACACGTCGTCCCTCCCATCCTACCCACGGGAGGGCCTGCATGTTGCGGGCCCCATTCACGTCACGCTCTTCGCGGTGGAGGTCACCCGCAATGCCACCCACGCGCCCAACCCCGGACCCATCCACGGACGGCGACACGCCGTCCCTCCCAAATCGGGGCAAGGGACGCGCGGATTCCTGTCTCGACCGGGTTATACGGTCGCCCCACCGTGATCCCGTGCGGATCGAACTCTGCGGCGTCACCAAACGATACGGTTCCACCACCGCGCTCAGCCGCGTTTCCCTCACGTTTGAACCGGGGCAGATCGTGGCCGTGCTCGGACCCAACGGCGCCGGCAAGACCACGCTGCTTCGGTTGCTGGCCGGCATCGCCGGACCGGACCACGGCGAGGTTCGCTTCGACGGGGTGCCGTTTGATCGAAACGATTTTGGGATGCGCCGCCGCATCGGCTTCCTTCCCGATTTTCCGGCGCTCTTCCCTGAGGAAACCGTCCTGCGGAACCTGGCCATCAACCTGCGGGTCTATGAAGCGGACGGACCCGGGCAGGAATCCCGGGTGCTGGATCTCCTCGAGGGCCTCGACCTGCTGCCGCTGATCGACATGCCCACCGAGACGTTGTCCCGCGGCCAGGCCTACAAGGTGGCCCTCACCGGATTGGTCGCGGCCGCACCCGAACTCTGGCTGCTCGACGAACCGCTGGCGTCGGGAATGGATCCCCAGGGACTCTCCGTGCTTCGCCATGAGGTCCGGGCCGCGGCCGCCCGTGGCAGCACCATTCTCTATTCGACCCAGTTGGTGGAATTGGCGGAGGACTTCGCGGACCGCGTCCTGGTGATCGCCGAGGGTGCAATCCGGGCCTTCGGGACGCCGTCCGAACTGCGCACCGCCGCCGGCGCTCCGGAAGGAGCCGACCTGGCGACGCTGTTCTCCCAACTCGACGGTTCCCGGCAATGAGGACTTGGAGATTCCGCGATCACGACCCGGAGTTCCTTAAGCGGCTTCGTCGGGGAGCCCGGGATCGGCTGGCCCGCCGCAACCTCCGGCCGCGCCGTCCCCACTGGAACCGTGAACGGTACTTCGATGGCGAGGCCCTTTGGATGCTCCTCCTTTCGGGCTTGTGGGCCGCCGGACTCGCCTCAGGAAACCTCGGGGGCGTGAGCCTCTCCCCGACGGCCGTCAGTGCCGCATACGCCATCGCGGGGCTGTTCCTGGTCACCACCGCGGAGCGGTCCCTGCACGGGCGGCTGTTTCATGGACCGGATCTCGCCACGTTGGTCCGTCTCCCGGCGAGCGGCGCCTGGATGGTCCGCCGCCAATGGGCCCGGGCCCTGCGCAGGATCGTCTTCATTGCCGCCGCGGCATTCCTCGGGGCGCTGATTCGATTGCTATTCTCGGATTGGACCTGGTGGCGGCTCCCGGAGGCGCTCCTGTTTGCCATGGTTTTTGCGGCCATGGTTCTCGCCGCGATCACCTGGCTTTCCGGGACCGGACGCGGCGTCTGGCTCAGCGGGATCTCGTGGACCGTACTCATCACCACCTGGATCGGCTCCAAATTCCTTCCCGGCCTTGCTCCCTGGGTGGCTGGAATTCTGAACCAGTACGGCGGCCTCATCGTGGCGCTGCTCCCCACCGGATGGGTCATTGACCCCTTCCATCGTGCGATCGAGGGGGACGCCGGTCGGGACTGGCTCTTCCTCATCCCGGCCGCGGTGTTGACCGCATCCATCCCCGCGGCCCTGCATTGGCTGACCGGACGCGTCCAACTCCGCGAGCACACGGAGTTGCGCTATGCCTCCCAGGTTCCGGACGACGCGGATGACGACCTGCGCGCCGCCGTGCACGACGCGCTCCTCCGTCCGCCGGAGCGTCCGCTGGGGCAGCTTCGGGACGCCGTGCTCAGCCGCTCCTTTCTGCAATCCGAACCCACACCGCCCCAGGCCGGTTGGATCGAACGTTGGATTTCGCGTTCCTGGAATGCCCGGGAACGGCTTCTTTCCGATCTCGCCTACGGCATCCTGCCCCCGTGGACCCGGACTTACCTGAACTGCCTGGCCCTGCTTCTGGGTTGCGTCGGAGCCGCCGTGGCGGGTCGCTATTGGAGGATCGAGTGGCTTGAATGCGGGTGGTTCGCCGCCCTCGCCTTGATCCTGATCGGCATCGCGCCCGTGGCGCCTGCGGCACACCGCCTTGGGTATCAATGGGAATCCAGCCAGGGAATGCTCCCCCTCTGCTCCGTAATGCCCGTCGGACTCCCGGAGATCGGCCGGTGGTGCCTGCGCACGGGGCGGGGGCGTCTGCTGATCGGGGCCCCTGTGATTCTCGCGTTCGGAATGGCCGTCGGCTGGGTGCGCCCGGACGTCGTGAGCTGGCAGCAGGGCGCCTTCGGATCGCTCGGGATCTGGATCTCCCTGTTTGGCCTTCAACCCCTTTGGTTGGTCGAGACCCTGCTGAAC